>JBBRVR010000007.1:0-60944 GCA_038246695.1 Sphingomonadales bacterium | reverse complement strand
CTGTGTTGCTGGCAGGGCCAGCCCCGCAGCAAGGATGGCGAGCGGAGTCAGAATCTTGGCGAGACGAAATGACATAAATACCCCTGTTGATGCGCAGTCCTGCAACGCTCCGCTCATGAAGATGCCGAAATTTCACGCGATTTCAATTGCAGAATAATCAATAATGGCGACTTCCCTTTGCGTATCACTTAACCGCGCTATATGGGCGACACCATCATGGTACGGCCCAAACCCAAAACTTTCGACAAGCAGAAGACCGTCGCAGAAAATCGCCGCGCGCGGTTCGATTATCACATCGACGAAACGTACGAGGCCGGTCTCGCCTTGCAGGGGACCGAAGTGAAGGCACTGCGCGCGGGCGAGGCGACGATTGCGGAAAGCTATGCCGAAGTGAGGGACGGGCAGGTCTGGCTGATCAATTCCAACATCCCCGAATACAGCCACGGCAATCGTCTCAATCACGAACCAAAGCGTCCGCGCAAACTGCTCCTGCATGAGCGTGAGATCAACAAACTGTTCGGCGCGGTCGAGCGCAAGGGAATGACGCTGGTCCCGCTGTCGGTTTACTTCAACGGACAGGGCCGGGCAAAGGTCGAGCTGGCGCTGGCCAAGGGCAAGCAGGCGCATGACAAACGCGCCTCGATCAAGGACCGCGACTGGCAGCGCGACAAGGCAAGGCTGATGCGGGAACGCGGGTGAGTTCTTTGGGCAATCCAGCCGGATTTTCCGTGGGTGTGAAACTAATGCCGCGCAATTTTCCCAAGTCTTCACTTCACCCGATTGTCAGGAAGCGCGCACTACCCATATGGATGGCATGGTGGCCAAACACGCTTTCGATCGATTGAGGGCCCTAGGTCGGCCAGCGAGTTGTCGCGCATGCTTTATTCGGGAGCTGGTTGAGTGACGGGTAATACTGAAGAGCCCCGGCACGAGGGACCCGAAAAGCGCCATTCCGAGAAACTGTCGATCAGATCAAAGACATTCGGCTCCGATCTCCTTCGCAAATACATGCCATCGCGTGAGGAAATGGCGAGCAATCGCTATCTCGCACCGATCGCGCACCGGTTTCTCTCGCCCGAATTGTGGCGCTTCACCCGCCGTTCGGTGCCGCGCGGAGTGGCCCTGGGCCTGTTTGCGGCCTTTATCATCCCGGTCGGGCAGATCTTTCTGGCCGCGTTTCTCGCCTTGCCTGCGCGCGCAAACGTGCCGCTGGCGGCTCTGGTCACGTTTGTCACCAATCCCTTCACCTTGCCGTTCTGGCTGGTCACAGCAAACAAGGTCGGCGAATTGACCCTGAATGTCGATCAGGCGGTCGGCGGAATTGCCAGCGAGGAATTGAACGATGGCACATTGACTTGGCTGGTCGAGCTGTTCGAGCTCGCAGGGGTGACCGCGTTCGGCTTTGTCGTGCTGGCGGTTGTGACTTCGGCGCTGGGTTATGTCGTTTCCGGGGCAATCTGGCGTGTCATGGTGTCGCGCAAGCGGGCAAAACGTCTGAAGTTGATGGAAGCTCGTCTCGACCAACGGCTAAACGCTCACTAAGACAATCCCCAATGCCGCCGGTCAACGCGCACCGGGACCAGCGTTAATCAGAAGCCTTGGAAGGGGACAGCACGCGTGATCAGTTCCGGTTCCCCAGACTATCCCGCGCAGCCAACTGGCCGGAACCGGCTGATCGATACCGGGCCATCGGTGCTGGGCGGCCTCGGGCTGGGTCTGCTGCTTAGCACTGGCATCGTGTTCATGGCTTCCGGCGATGGCGTGTTGACCGCGGTTTTCGGGCTCGCGTTGATGGTTTTGCTGGGTGGGATTTTTGTCTTTGACCGGGTCCAGTCCACTCCGGACGAAGCCGTTGTGGCCGCGCCAGATTGGTCTGTCACCGTCGCCGCGATCGAGGGCGATACGCCGGGTAGCGGGCAGGCGATCGCAATCACCGACAGGGCAAACCGGCTGGTTTGCGCCAACACCGCATTCATCAATGCTTTTGGAGCGGCCAGCGCGCCGCCAATCCTCCCGCTGGAGCGCGCCGGGCTTGAATGCCTGACGAGGATGGCACGCGAAGCGTGGCGCGATGGCGCGGCCGTGCTGCCCGAATTACCGGGCTTGCCTGATGGCGATTCTGGTTGGAGCGTCTCGGCGGTGCGCGGCGGGCGCGGCGATGATCATCTCGTCTGGCGCTTGACTCCGATCTTGCCGAGCGAGGCGAGCGCGTTGCAGGCGCTCGACCTGACCGGACCGTTCGGACAGATGCTGAGCCGCGCCGGGATCGAAACCGCAATTACGACGGCCGGCGGCGTGATCCGGTCGATCAGCGCTGGTTTTGCCGAACGCGCCGCGGGCGACCGGACGGCGACGCTGGCCGGACAGGATTTTGTGTCTGTCCTGCGCTCCGATGATCGGGATCGTATTTTCTTTGCCCGTGAAGGGCGGGGCGGGACTCCGCAGACCCTGATCGACGTGCCGCTGGGTGATGTCGGCATCGATGACCACCCCCGCGCCGATGAAACCGCGTCGCTGATGCTGCTGATCGACAGCGGAGTGGGCATTGGCAGCGGCTGGGATGGTTCATCGCAGGCGGGCGTCGCAAAGCTGGATGCGCTGCTGGCGCAATTACCGCTGGGTCTGGCGATGACCGATCGCGATGGGCGGTTCCTGTTCGGCAACGATGCGTTCCTGCGTTCGGTCGATCGCGAGGGTCGCGGGCTTCCTGCATTCCCGACTGATCTTGTCGTTCGCGAGGACAAGGCTGCCCTGTCCGATGCGGTGCGCCGCCACGGACGCGGGCCTGCGACCAGCGGCGATATGGCGGTGCGGCTCGGCTCCCAGCCCGAGGAACCGGTCTCACTTGGCCTTGCCGGGGTGCGCGGTCTGGGAGAGGCGGCGGTGCTGTTGAGCCTTGCGGATTCGAGCGAGGAGAACCAGCTCAAGCGGCAGGTCGCGCAGGCCACCAAGATGCAGGCGGTCGGCCAGCTTGCAGGCGGGGTCGCGCATGATTTCAACAATGTGCTGACCGCGATCATCGGGACGTGCGATCTCATGCTGCTGCGCCACACGCCGGGCGATAGCGACTATGACGACATTCAGCAGATCCAGGCGAACTCCAACCGCGCCGCCGCGCTGACGCGGCAATTGCTTGCCTTTTCGCGCCAGCAGACGCTGCGGCCCGAAGTGCTGCAATTGCCCGATGTGGTGAGCGAGGTGAGCCCGCTGATCAAACGCCTGCTGGGTGAAAAGATCAGCTATTATGTCCAGCACGATCGTGATTTGGGCCCGGTGCGCGCCGACCCCCAGCAGCTGGAACAGGTGATCATGAACCTCGCCGTGAATGCGCGCGATGCGATCAATTCCAGCGGGCCCAAGGTCGGACCCGCCGCCGGTCGCATTTCTCTGCTCACGCGCAGCCTTCAGGCAAAGGAAGTGATCCAGCTTGGCTCAGAGATACTTCCCGCCGCCGACTACACCGTGCTGATCGTGCAGGATACCGGCGGCGGCATCCCGCCCCACGTGCTGCCCAAACTGTTTGAGCCGTTTTTCACCACCAAAGAGCAGGGCAAGGGAACGGGGCTGGGACTTTCGACCGCCTACGGCATCGTCAAGCAATCAGGCGGCTTCATCTTTGCCGACAACGCGACCGACAGTAGCGGCAATCCGACCGGCGCGCGCTTCACAATATATTTCCCGGTCCACCGCGGTGAGGCACCTCGGCGCAAGGAAGCACCTGTGCCGGTTCCTGCCGACTGGTCGGTTGGTGGCAATGTCCTGCTGGTCGAGGACGAGGACATGGTTCGCGCGGTCGCCGAACGCGCCTTGAGCCGGGCAGGCTATCAGGTGACCGCGTGCCCCGGCGGCGAGGAGGGATTGGCTGCAATTGCCGGCGGGACCGAGTTCGACATTGTCGTCAGCGATGTGGTGATGCCCGGAATGGACGGCCCTGCGATGGTGCGTGCCATTCGTCAGCAGCGTCCCCTGATCCCGGTGCTGTTCATGTCGGGCTATGCCGAAGAACAGCTGCGCAAAGATATCGATATTCCCGATATGCACTTTATTGCCAAGCCGTTCAGTATCGTCGCCATCGGCGACAAGGTGGCGGGCGTAATGCGCGCCGCCAAGCAGAATGCGGCAACTTTAACCGAATAACGGGATCGGAATTTCGATGCCTGTTGGAAAAATTCTGTTCTACTCTTGTTCCAGTGGAACAAATGCGATACAAGCTTTCGCAGTGGAACGGAAAAAGGACGGTTAAAACTCCTTGGTCCGCTCTAGGCAACTCAAGGAGGTCATGCGATGGCTACGCAGCTGAAGTTGGTAGAGAAGGGTAAGGAAGTGGATCGTCAAAAAGCGCTCGATGCAGCGCTCGCACAGATTGACCGGGCCTTTGGTAAGGGTTCGGCGATGAAGCTTGGTTCGAAAGAGACCATGCAAGTCGAATCGATTTCCTCCGGCTCACTGGGTCTGGATATCGCGCTGGGGATCGGTGGCCTTCCCAAAGGGCGCGTGATCGAGGTGTATGGGCCGGAAAGCTCGGGCAAGACCACGCTGGCGCTGCATGTCATTGCAGAGGCGCAGAAGGCTGGCGGCACGGCGGCCTTTGTCGATGCCGAACACGCGCTTGACCCTGTGTATGCCAAAAAGCTGGGCGTTGATATTGACGAACTGATCGTCTCGCAGCCCGATACAGGGGAGCAAGCGCTGGAGATCGTCGATACGCTGGTGCGTTCCAATGCGATTGACGTGCTGGTCATCGATTCGGTTGCGGCGCTGGTTCCGCGCGCCGAAATTGAGGGCGAGATGGGCGATTCGCATGTTGGTCTTCAGGCGCGTCTGATGTCGCAATCGCTGCGCAAGCTGACGGGCTCGATCAACCGGTCCAAGTGCATGGTGATCTTCATCAACCAGCTTCGCATGAAGATCGGCGTGATGTACGGCAACCCCGAAACGACGACCGGCGGCAATGCGCTCAAGTTCTATGCCTCGGTCCGGCTTGACATACGCCGGACCGGCCAGATCAAGGATCGTGACGAGGTGGTCGGCAACACCACTCGTGTGAAAGTGGTCAAGAACAAGGTCGCTCCGCCGTTCAAGCAGGTCGAATTCGATATCATGTATGGCGAGGGCATCTCCAAGATCGGCGAAATCCTCGATCTTGGCGTGAAGGCCGGCATCGTCGAGAAATCCGGTAGCTGGTTTTCCTACGACAGCATCCGCATCGGCCAAGGGCGCGAAAACGCCAAGACCTACCTCAAGGAAAATCCCGAAATCTGCGACCGTCTGGAAACTGCTATTCGCAGCAAAACCGATAAGGTTGCCGAGGAAATGATGACCGGTCCTGATACCGACTCGCAATCGGATGAGGATTGATCGGGCTGTCCGATCCGATGGGTAATCACGTCGCGGAATGCTCGTGAATGCCTGACGGAAGGTCAGACATTGGTCTGAAACTAACGAACCTGCGGGCAGGCCCCACTTTCGCGCTTGTGGAAAGCGGGGCCTGCTTGCTCGTGCCGATGAGAAACTCCGGTACTCGTTTGCAGGCAAGCGTAGCGAGCAGCAGGTGTGGCGCGTATGAAACAAAATTGCGGCCTGTCATCACAGATTGTCATGTCCGATGCACGCTTCGGCTTGTCGCTAGGGGCGCGATTGCCTAACTGCCTTTCATCATGACATCGACCAATGACATCCGCCGCTCGTTCCTCGATTTCTTCAAGCGAGCAGACCACGCCGAGATCCCAAGCGCTCCGCTGGTCCCGTATAACGATCCCACGCTCATGTTCGTGAATGCGGGTATGGTGCCGTTCAAGAACATGTTCACCGGGCTTGAAACCCCGCCGGCACCGCGCGCAACCTCCTCGCAAAAATGCGTGCGTGCAGGCGGCAAGCACAACGATCTCGATAATGTCGGGTACACTGCGCGGCATCACACTTTCTTTGAGATGCTCGGCAATTTCTCCTTCGGCGATTACTTCAAGGAACAGGCGATCGAGAGTGCCTGGACCCTGCTCACTCGCGAATGGGGTCTGTCTCCAGATCGCCTGACTGCGACCGTCTATCACACTGACGAAGAAGCCTTCGGGTTGTGGCGCAAGATTGCAGGCCTTCCAGAAGAGCGCATCATTCGTATCGCAACGAGCGACAATTTCTGGTCGATGGGCGAAACCGGCCCTTGCGGCCCGTGCTCGGAAATATTCTACGATCACGGCGACCATATCTTTGGCGGTCCTCCCGGCAGCCCCGACGAAGATGGCGACCGGTTTGTCGAAATCTGGAACCTTGTGTTCATGCAGTTCGACCAACAGGCAGACGGCACGCGAACTGATTTGCCGCGACCCTCCATCGACACTGGCAGCGGGCTGGAACGTATCGCTGCGGTCATGCAGGGCGTTCATAACAATTATGACATTGACACGTTCAAGGCGCTTATCGGAGCCTCGCAACAACTTACCGGCGTACCCAGATCGGACGATCAGGTTGCCAGCCACCGGGTCATCGCTGACCATTTGCGCTCCACCAGCTTCCTGATGGCCGATGGCGTGCTGCCTGCGAACGAGGGGCGCGGATACGTGCTGCGTCGGATCATGCGCCGCGCCATGCGCCACGCTCACCTGCTGGGAGCGGACGATCCGTTGATGCACCGGCTCGTTCCCAGTCTCGTTACCGAAATGGGACAGGCTTATCCCGAACTTGTGCGCGGACAGGCGCTCATCGAGGAAGTGCTGCTGCGCGAGGAAACGCAGTTCCGCCGCACGCTGGACAAGGGGTTGAAGTTGCTCGACGAGGCCACGGGCGACATTGCCGAAGGCGGCGAGCTTGATGGTGAGACCGCGTTCAAGCTCTATGACACTTTCGGGTTTCCTTATGATCTTACCGAGGACGCGCTGCGTGCTCGCGGCATTGGCGTTGACCGCGGCGGGTTCGATGCCGCGATGGCGCTCCAGAAAAAGGCCGCGCGGGCCGCATGGAAGGGTTCGGGCGAGGCCGCCTCGGGAGAAGTGTGGTTCGACATTGCCGAGCGCGAAGGCGCCAGCGAATTTACCGGCTACAGCGCGACATCCGGCGAGGGCAGGGTGGTTGCCATCCTGCGCGACGGCGCTGAAGTCGATCATGCCTCTGTGGGTGAGACCGTCACGATCCTTGCCAACCAGACCCCGTTCTACGGCACAAGCGGCGGGCAGACCGGCGATACAGGCGCCATTTCGTCACCTGCAGGCCTGAAGGCAACGGTAATCGATACGAGCAAGCCCCTCGGCAGGCTTCAGGCACATCAGTGCACCATCGAGGCGGGCAAGGTCACTTTGGGTGACACCGTCCAGCTTTCGGTAGATGTTGAGAGACGCACGGCAATCCGCGCCAATCACTCCGCCACGCACCTGGTCCACGCCGCGCTTCGCAACCGGCTTGGCGGGCATGTGACGCAAAAGGGTTCACTGGTCGCCGAAGACCGTCTGCGGTTCGATTTTTCGCATCCGACTGCACTCAGCGACGAAGATATCGCCGCAGTCGAGGCGGAAGTGAACGCTGAAATCCGCGCCAACGAGACAGTGTCGACCCGGCTGATGAGCCCCGATGATGCGGTCGAAGCGGGCGCGCTGGCGCTGTTCGGTGAGAAATACGGTGATGAAGTCCGCGTTCTTTCGATGGGCCGGTCGGGAACGGAGGGGCGCAATTACTCGGTAGAATTGTGCGGCGGAACCCATGTGCGCGCGACTGGCGACATTGGCGTTTTCCGCATCATTTCTGAAAGCGCGGTTTCCTCGGGAGTGCGGCGTATCGAGGCGCTAACAGGGGAGGCGGCTCGGCGTTGGCTGGTCGCGCGCGAGGACGCGCTCAAGGCGGCGGCGAGCGCTATCAGAGCGACTCCGGAGGAGGTGCCGGAACGGATCGCGGCCTTGTTGGAAGAACGCAAGCGGCTTGAAAAGGAACTGGCCGAGGCGAGAAAAGCTCTCGCCCTTGGCGGCGCGGGCACCGGTGGCCCGGCGGCTTCGGCGGCAGACGAACACATTGCGGGTGTCACGTTCAGCGGGCAGGTGATCGATGGCCTCAGCCCCAAGGAATTGCGCCCGCTGCTTGACGAGGCCAAGGCGCGGCTTGGGTCGGGTATTGCTGCAATCATCGCTGTAAACGAAGGCAAGGCCACGATTGCGGCGGCTGTTACCGACGATCTGACTGGCCAGTTCAGTGCGGTCGATCTGGTGCGCGCGGGCGTCGAGGCACTCGGCGGCAAGGGTGGCGGCGGGCGGCACGACATGGCGCAAGGCGGCGGGCCGGATGGTGACAAGGCGGATGCGGCAATGGCTGCGGTGCGAAAGTCTCTGGCAGGCTGATCTGCGGCAAGTCGACGTCGGATCTGGTTTGGGCTGCAAAGGGCGATTGATCTGCAAAACGCCGTTCGCGCGCATTGCTCACCCATCAGCCCTCGACGTCCGCAGTTTCGGCTTCTGGCTGAGGCCGCCGTCGATCTCCAGCCGCTCACGGTATTCATCCCGCTTTTCGTGGATCGAGGCGATCACCGGGCCCATAGGCACGCCAATATCTACCAGTACCGCTTCCGATAGTTGCAGCGAGCTTTCAAGGTTTTCCGGCACAGCGTGGCTCGCTCCGGCGCGATATAGAGCCGCTGCGTGATCGGTGTCGCGCGCGCGCACAACGATCAGCAGTTCCGGATAGTCATGGCGCAATTTGCCAACGAGGCGCTGCGCCAGAACCGGCTCGTCCATTGTCAGGACCACCGCAGAGGCGAGCTCGATACCAAGTCGGGACAGCGCATCGCTGCGCGCGGCATCAGCAAACACGGCGCGGTACCCGTGGCGCGCTGCGGCGCTGATTGTATCAGGATCGGAATCCAGGATGATATAAGGCTGATTGTGACGTTTCAGCATGTCGGCAATCAGCTGTCCGACACGGCCACCGCCAATGATGATGGTGCGCGCTTCGTGTCCGTCATCCTCTGGCAGTTCGGGAGTTGCTTCCACCCGGCGCGCGATGACGCGGCCGAGCTTTGCCAGGAGCGGCGTGACGGTGAGGCCGATGGCGGTTACGATCTGCCAGAATTGCGCGGTCTCCACGTCCAGAACCAGTGCAGAGGTTGCCGCAGCCAGAACGATCAGCGTCGTTTCCGATGGGCTCGCCATCAGTACGCCGGTCTCCGCAGCGGTGCTGCGGCGCGCGCCCATCAGGCGCAACAATACCCCGGTCACCATCGCCTTGAACATCAGTACGCCGACCACCGCGAGCATTACTTCGCCAAGGTTTGCCCAAATCGTCAGCAAGTTGATGCTCATGCCGATGGTGATGAGAAAGACGCCGAGCGCGAGGCCCTTGAACGGCTCCATGATGCTTTCAACCTCGCCGTGATATTCGGTCTCCGCAATCAGCAGGCCCGCGATCAGCGCGCCGACAATGGGTGATAGACCGGTTGCCGAGGTCGCGAGGCTGGCGCCGATGACTACCAGCAGGGACGCGGCAAGAAATAGCTCAGGGCTCTTGGTGCGCGCCGCCTGGCTGAAAAGGCTGGGGAGCGCATATCGACCCAGAACAAGCAAAATGACCACGACTAGGCCGCCCTGCCACAGCGTCGTCACGATGCCGCTCATCCCGTCACCCTGCGCATTGGGGGCAAGAGCGCCCAGAATAAAGATGATCGGAACGATCATGATATCTTCGAAAAGCAGCATCGAAAGCGCGGCCTTGCCCACTTGCGAGCGCGTGCCCGAAATGGGCAGCACGATAGCGGTGGAGGAGAAGGCGAGGGCGAAACCTAGCGCAAGCGCCCCGGTGCGGTCCATTCCATTGGCGTAATACAGGAACGTCGCGCACGCGCTGCCGATTATCAGCAGCTCAAGCGAGCCGAGCCCGAACACCAGTTTGCGCATTTGCCAGAGGCGATTGAAACTGAGTTCAAGCCCGATGGCGAACAGCAACAGGATGATTCCGAATTCCGCAAACGGATCGAGCGCTTCGGTATCGGATATCGTTATGTGCCTCAGCCACGGGACTTGCTCGACATAAGCACCAAGGCCATAGGGGCCGACCAGAATGCCGATCAGAATGAAGCCGATGATCGGAGTGATGCGAAAGCGGGCGAACACGGGAATGATTATCCCGGCCGCGCCAAGGATCACGAGCGTGTCTGACATTACTGGGGAAAAGGAGAGCTCGCCTGCCATGGGTTAGGGCCTAGCCGCCATGGCGGATCAAGTCACCCACCGCCATGCCCCTTGGCTCCGGTTGGAAGCGAAGGCGACGCCCCGGTTTGTTCACCCAGCGGGTCGGAGATATTGCCCACGCGCTTGTCCCACTCGATCCGGTAAAGATCGAACCGGCGGTCGGCGAGGTTCTGGACTGTGCCCTCGGCGCGTGCCCACTGCAGATCAGCGAGATTTACGTCGCTGATCGTGAGCGTCTCCACATTCTCCGATGATTCCGCCGCGATCCCGTCGCGTGCGAAGGGGAAATCGCATGGCGTCAGGATGCAGCTTTGCGCGTACTGAATATCCATGTTGGCAACATTGGGGAGGTTGCCGACATTGCCGCTCATCACGACGTAGCACTGGTTCTCGATGGCGCGAGCCTGCGCACAATACCGCACCCGCAGGTAGCCCTGGCGCGAATCCGTGCAAAACGGGACAAAGATGATCCGCGCGCCCTCATCGACCAGCCGCCGGGCGAGTTCGGGGAATTCGCTGTCGTAACAGATCAGCACGCCGATCGGCCCGCAATCGGTCGGGATCGCATCGATGCTGTCGCCGCCCTTGATGTTCCACCAATAGGCCTCGTTCGGGGTGGGGTGGATCTTTTCCTGCGCATAGATGGACCCATCGCGCAGGCACACGTAAGCGACATTGTGGATGTCCCCGTCAGGCATCCGCGTGGGATGCGATCCGCCGATGATGTTGATGTTGTAGGACAGCGCCATTTCCGACAACCGGGTGCGGATCAGCGGCGTGTATTCGGACAACCGCTCGATCGCCTTCAGGGCGCTCAGTTCCTGTTCTTCGGCAGAGAGCAGCATCAGCGTAAACAGCTCGGGAAATACGATGAAGTCGCTTTCATAGTCGGCCGCCACGTCGACGAAGTATTCGACCTGCTTCATGAACTCCTCGAAGTCCTTGACCGCTCGTGCCTGCAATTGGCACGTCGCGATCCGCACGCTTTCAACATCGCGTGGCAGGCGGTGCTTGGGCGGGGAGTCAGCATCGACATAAGGATTGCGCCACACCATGCGCACGGCGTTGCCCCGGCTCGCCTTGTCTTCGGGAAGGTATTTGGGAAGGATGCCCTGCGGTTCGAACCCGTTCGCCAGTTGAAACCGCAGGACCGGATCGTGGACCTTGTTGGACTCGATCAGTTCCAGGTATTCCTGAGGACTTTCAGCCCGGTTGTTCTTGCGTCGTTTGGCCTTGGCATAACCGGGCATCCGCCCGCCAAACACGATGCCGGTCAGATCAAGCCGTTCGGCCAGCGCGCGGCGCTCTTCATACAGCCGCCGGCCAAGCCGGGTGCCCCGCACCGCCGGATCGACGCACAATTCGTAGCCATACAGCCAGTCTCCGGTGGGATCGTGTCGACTGCCAAACCCGTTGCCAGTCACCTCGTCCCAGGTGTGATCGGACAGCGCGACATTGGCGTCCAATCGCATCGAAGCACAATATCCGACGACCTGACCATCCAACTTCGCAACGAAGCACCCCTCGGCGTAATTGTTGATCTGGCCGCGAATTTCCCCCTGCGTGTAGGCTGGCAAATCATCATAGGCGCGGCGAACAAGCTCGCCGATGGCGCGCACATCATTCAGTTTTGCCTGACGGATTTCGAGGCGGGCCTTGGCGGATCGGGCGGGGCGACGGGCTTCGGACATGGAGAAGGATGGTTCCTGTGCAAAAAGCGAAAGGCGACCTTCCGATGATGGGAAGGCCGCCCTGTGCTTATGTCAATAAAAGAGCTGGATTGCGACGGTCCTCAACCCCAGCTTTGCATTTCCTTTTCGAGGTTGTTCACGATCGCCTCGAAAAACTGCTCGGTGGTGAGCCAGTTCTGGCCCGGCCCTATCAGCAGTGCGAGGTCCTTGGTCATCTGGCCTTTTTCAACTGTTTCGATGCAAACCCGCTCGAGCATTTCGGCGAATTTCACCACATCAGGCGTTTCGTCGAACTTGCCACGGTACATCAGACCCCGCGTCCACGCGAAAATGCTTGCGATCGGGTTGGTCGAGGTTGCCTTGCCCTGTTCGTGCTGACGATAGTGGCGGGTAACGGTGCCATGCGCGGCTTCCGCTTCGACGGTCTTGCCATCGGGCGACATCAGAACCGAGGTCATCAGCCCGAGCGAGCCGAACCCTTGCGCGACGGTATCTGACTGCACGTCACCATCGTAGTTCTTGCAAGCCCAGACGAATTTGCCGCTCCACTTGAGTGCGCTGGCGACCATGTCGTCAATCAGACGGTGTTCGTATGTAATCCCAGCTGCGTTGAACTGGTCCTTGAATTCATTCTCGAACACCTCCTCAAACAGATCCTTGAAGCGGCCATCATAGGCTTTCAAAATCGTGTTCTTCGTGGACAGATAAACCGGCCATTTGCGGTCGAGCCCATAATTGAGCGAAGCGCGCGCGAAATCGCGGATCGAATCGTCCAGGTTGTACATCGCCATCGCAACGCCGCTCGATGGAAAATCGAAGACGTTGAGGTCAATTTCGGTGCCGTCATCACCATGATAGACTAGTCGCAGCTTGCCGGGGCCGGGGATCAGCGTGTCAGTTGCGCGGTACTGATCGCCAAAGGCGTGACGGCCGACCACGATCGGATCGGTCCAGCCCGGCACAAGCCGCGGCACGTTGTCGATCACGATGGGTTCGCGGAAAACTACGCCGCCCAGAATGTTTCGGATCGTGCCATTGGGCGAACGCCACATCTTCTTGAGATCGAATTCCTCGACGCGCGCTTCGTCCGGGGTGATGGTCGCGCATTTTACGCCGACGCCATGCTCCTTGATCGCATTGGCCGCATCCACGGTGATCTGATCGTCGGTTTCGTCGCGCTTTTCGATCGAAAGATCGTAATATTTCAGATCGATATCGAGATATGGCAGGATCAACCGCTCACGGATCCACTGCCAGATGATGCGCGTCATCTCGTCGCCGTCGAGCTCGACGACCGGATTTTTGACCTGAATTTTCTGCATGAGAAGTGTCCCGCCTTCCTTGGGTGCAAACGGCGCGCAGAGGAACGGCGTCGCACACCGGATTTTTGATGTCTGGATGTAATCCCTGAGCCGCGCTTTAGCAGAGGCAGGGCGGCTTGCAAGTCACGCTGCGAGGCATCGCAAAGGGGATCAGGCGATGCTCGCGTCTAGCGCCGAACCACCTACCAAGGGATCAGTTCCTCGATGAGAGCGGGCGGTGATTGTAGCAGCATAGCCTCCTTGCGAGCGATAAACGGCTTTTCAAGAACATGCAGATCCTCAAGCGCGCAGCGCAGCATGAACTCGGCCAGATCACCATGTCTTGTGCGCAGGGTACCTTCCGGCAGGTCATCAAGCGACACCGAGTAATTACCGGAGCGGGGACGGTCCAGCAGCCAGCCGGGGCGCACCGCGGTCCAGTCGATATCCTGCGTCGCTTCGAGCACACGCTCCATATCGGCCATCTGGCTGAAGATGCGGTCGAGGGACGCGGTCGCGAGCTTGAACCACATCGGTGAGTTAACTTCAGGATCGGCAAATGCGGCGGAGATGACTACGAGCCGTTTCACTCCTGTTTCCCGCATCGCCCTCACGATGTTCAGTGCGCCTTGGGTGTAAAGTGGGGGAGGCGAGACAAGCGTTTTGGGATCACGGCCTAGGCCTACCGCCGATATTACGCAGTCCATGCCTCGCACGAGATCGGAGAGGTTGCCGTCGAGCAAATCTGCTTCGTGCTTGGTGCAATTGGGGTGCTCGCCAAAACCGTCAGGAAACTCACGCTCGGCAACATGAACGTGGTGTCCAGCTTCGAGCGCCTGATTTAGAACCTCGTGCCCGGTATCGCCGGTTCCGCCGAATAGAAGAATTGTCTTTGTCATGAGGGACATACGAACGCATGGCAATTTAGGTCCAACAGCGGTCGTTTTTTCGCGAGATTGAAGAGTCGCGGTCGGCCGATCATTGAGCGGCAGACTTAAATGATGGTGGGCGTAGAGAGAGTTGAACTCCCGACCCCTGCGATGTCAACACAGTGCTCTACCACTGAGCTATACGCCCACGCTATCATTTGCAGCTTCGATTGCCGAAGCGGAGCGGCGCATTAACGCGGCTTCGCGCCAGGCGCAAGCGATTCGCGCAAGGCCGCGGGAAACTAAAGACTGGCCTCGCGCTGGTCCTCGAACACGCGTTCAACCTCCAGCACCAGATCGCGCAGATGAAACGGCTTTGAAAGCACCTTCGCATTGGGCTGTTCGCGACTGGCGCGCAGCGATACTGCGGCAAATCCAGTGATAAACATGACCTTTGTACGCGGGCTGATTTCAGCGCATTTCTGAGCGAGTTCGATCCCGTCCATTTCCGGCATGACGATATCCGACAACAGCAGATCGAAATCTTCGGTTTCGAGGAGCGGAATTGCATCTGTTCCGCGATCCACGGTATCCACCCTGTACCCGGCATTGGTCAATGCGCGCGCAAGATACGCCCGCATCGCCTCTTCGTCTTCGGCCAGCAGGATTCGGGGTGCGTAGGTGTCTGTCATGCGATCCGCATAGCACCGTGCGCTTAAGAAATCCTCTCGCGATTGCGCATGCCCATTTTTGATACGACGCGGCGGCATCGTCTGAACCAACCGGTAGGCCAGGCCTTTAGGGTGCAATTTGCCAAAACGTGCTCGTGGAATGCGAAAAATCCCCCCTGTGCATCATGCTTCCTTTATCGCCCGTACAAGATCGGCAAGAGTCGCGTGCGGCATCTTTTGACTCGCAAACCGAAAAAGGGCAGCAGAACTCCTGTGAACGTCATCCGCAATTCTCAATCCCGCGAGCAGGGGGCGGATCATGCATCCGCCACGGATCTGATCAAGACGTCGGGTGGTAAAATCCCGCTGGAGCGAGCCGCCGCCGATTTCGGTCCCGCATTCACCCACATCTCGCCACGTTCCATGCCACTGCCTGTGCTTATCGCTGTGCCGCATGCCGGGCGCGCTTATCCCGGCCATGTCCTTGCCGGATTGCGCGATCAGGAATTGTGCCAGCTCAGGCTGGAGGATCGGCATGTTGATCAGCTCGCGGTGTCCGTAGCAAAGGCTGCCGGTACCGGGTTGCTGGTGGCGCACGCGCCGCGGGCGATGCTCGATCTCAATCGCGCGCATGACGACGTTGACTGGGACATGATCGGCGGCGCGCGGCGCAAGGCTCCTGTACCGCAGACGATCATGGGCGCACCTGCTGGAAGTTCCAATCGTCGGGCGCGCAGTGGCCTTGGCCTTGTACCCCGGCGGCTGCCCGGTTTTGGCGAGATATGGCGCAAGCCCCTCCCACGCGATGAGATGGATGCTCGGATCGAGTGTATCCATCGCCCGTATCACGAATTTCTGGCGCAGGAGCTGGAACGGATTCGCAGCCAGTGGGGCGCAGTCTTGCTGGTCGATCTGCATTCGATGCCGCCACTCCATCCACAAGCAGGGCAGGCGCGCGCGCCGCAGATTGTGCTGGGCGATCGATTTGGCGCATCGTGCCATGCCAGCCTGATTACGCGCGCATTCCGGCAGTTAGAGACTTCGGGGTGCGATGTGGCGCATAACCGTCCCTATTCAGGGGGCTATGTGCTCGATCGGCACGCCTCTCCGTCTCGCAATATTCACGCCATCCAGATCGAGGTCTGCAGGTCCACGTATCTTGACGCAGATCTGAGTGAGACCAGCGCCGGGCTGGAGCCGCTGGCGCGAATGCTGGCCGGTCTGGTTAGGGAACTCGGAGCCGAGACAGCGCAACTTGCGCATGGCGGTCAGATGGACGAAGCTGCGGAATAGGCGACTTGGCGTGATTCCTGATGTATTTGCGCCAGGCAATTGAACAAAAAAGAAAAAACCACCCCGCACTTAAAGTGCGAGGTGGCCAAGGTTCAGGGAGGCCTGCCCCTATGAGAGGGCAGGTTGGGGCGGCGTATGAGGGGGGTGCCGCCCACAGTCTTTAAATAGGATGCGGCCGAAGCAGCTTCAAGCCACTCCGACCGCTTGTTATGACTGTGTCCGTTGCAATTGTTGCAACCGGATATTCGAAAAATGCGCTCAGTTCAGAGTGCCGGTTGCCTGCGGCATCGGCACCTTGCCGAGAGCTGACTGGCGCTCGAAGATACGACGCATCAAATTCATCGAGAACATATGCGCATGGATCAGCATGATCATCCCGTTCTTGTTCAGCACTTCGAGCGTTTCGGTTGGCAGTTCGCGCAGCTTGGTTTCGTCGACCATGCGGAAACCGCGATAAACGAATGGCTTGTCCGGAGAATCCGAGCGGGTGATCGAGATTTCCCCGTCCATCAGAATGTCGAGCTTCTTCAGTTCTTCGAGAAAGGCGCGGGTACGCTGGCCGGATTCCTCGAATTTCTTGCAGAAATCGAGCACGCCGTTGGTGAACTCGCTCGGCTTGCCTTCGCCTTCGAATAGGGCCTGGCCCTCGTCCTGCTTGGCTACGACGCCCGATGTCGGATCAAAACATAGCGACATGTCTTCCGATCCCTGCTGCAGCTTGGCAAGGATGAAGGGATAGCGGCGAATATAGGCCGGAACGTAAACGTCAGAAACCAGCTTGCCATCTTCGCCGATGAAGGTGTTGACGCCTTCATTTAGGCCGAACAGCGCGATCGGCAGAGGGTTTTCACCCGCGGTGAACACGATCGGATAATCACGCTGCGCATCGATGAACTCGTCAACCGTCAGCGGGACCGCATGGGTCTCTGCGAGGAAACCGGCGTCGTCAAAGGAACTGACTTTCCAGTCCCCGTGCTCCTGGCTGTTGAGCGGAAGCAGGTCTTTGTAAAACAGCGGAAGTTGCGGCTGTGGCGCGCTGGCCATGGATTCTCTCCAAAACAGGAAAATGGTTCTAGTGTTGCGGCTCCATTGGGGACCTTGCAAAGCCATGCTTTGCGCGGCCGCCCTATGATACCGATGAAGGCGCGCCTTAGGCGGGTTCGCCCGCCCGCGCAAGCCGGGCTTCAACTACCGCGCTGTGTTCCCATTCGACCCTCAACCGGGCGGAACAAGTTTACCCGGATTGAGGATGTTGTCCGGATCAAGCGCCCGTTTAACTCGCCGCAGGATGGTAAGCGCCACCGGATCGCCAAGGCGTCCCAATTCTTCGACCTTCATCTGTCCAATGCCGTGTTCTGCGCTGATCGAACCGCCCCACTGCGTAACGAGATCATGCACTCGCGCGCTCACTGCCTTTCCTTCGCCGTTTTCCCACTGGCCAGCCACCGCGCCCTTGGGGGCAATGACGTGGAGGTGGACATTGCCATCGCCCAGATGGCCAAAGGCGGTTCCCGTAGTGCCCGGAAATTCGCTTTCGATGACAGGGATCGCTTGCAGAATGAATTCGGGCATCCGTTCAACCGGCACCGATATGTCGTGCTGCATTGCCGGTCCCAGCGCCCGCTCTGCCGAAGAGATCGAGTCTCGCAGGTGCCAGAATTGCTCGGCCTGCGCCTCGTTCGTGGCGATGACTGCATCAGCAATCAGATCGGTATCCAGCGCCTTTGAGAGCAGGGTTTCAAGCCGTTCGCGCAGCCCCGCGTCATCCGCGTCAGGCGATGTGCACTCGATCAGGGCGTTCCACACGTGGGCCTGATCCAGCGGGGGGCGGGCATCGGGCTGATGTGCCAGAACGCTATCGAGGCAATGCGCGGGCACGACCTCAAACCCCTCCAGCGCATCGCCCATGTTAAGGTCCACCAGCCGCAACAGCGAACGTGCAGCGGTAATCCCCGGTAGGCCAACCCACGCAGTCACCCGCGATTGCGGAGCAGGCAGGAGCCGCACGGTCGCCGCCGTCACAATCCCCAGCGTCCCTTCTGACCCAATCAGCAGTTGTTTGAGATCGAACCCGCGATTGTCCTTTTTGAGCACAGTTAGCCCGTTATAAACCTGACCATCCGCCAGAACTGCCTCGATCCCCAGCACTTGCGCGCGCATTGTGCCATACCGCAGCACTTGCGTACCGCCGGCATTGGTAGAGATAAGGCCGCCAATCGTCGCCGAACCCTTGCCGCCGAGCGTCAGGGGAAAGCGTAGGTTCTGTGCCGCGGCTGCTTCGTGGAGGTTCTGGAGAATGACCCCTGCCTCGCACACCGCCTGCCCTGCGCCCGGATCGAGCGCGCGGATCGCATTCATTCGCCGCAACGACAGCACGATACCATCGCCGCTTTCATCAGGCGTCGCGCCGCCCGCCATGCCACTGTTGCCGCCTTGCGGGACAATTGGGGTGCAGTGGCGCGCACATAGTGTGACCAGCGCGGCGACTTCCTCAGTTGTCGCGGGCGAAGCGAGCCCCAGCGCGCGGCCGGTGAACCGCCCGCGCCAATCGGTCAGCCACGGATCGACCAGATCAGGGTCGCGGGTAAATCCCTTGGCGCCCAGCAAATCCTCCGCAGCATCAAGAAAGGCGTCCTTCGCCGATAATGTGGCTCTCGTCATTGTTGCGCCTTTGCCACAAATCGCCAGCGAAATGCCAGTTCGCTGTGATGCCCTTGCCCTGAACGATGCGCAAGTTAAGCCACCGTTCAATCGTCTTTGCTAGGTGGTCGGACGTATCGGACGAGATTTCAGGAGGCTTTAGGCCATCATGCTCAGCATTGCAGAACTGGCGGCGCCCCTCGCGCTCGCACTGCCCGTGCTGGGCTTGGCCACGATGCCGGGCAATGTTGCGCCGGTCGCTTCGGTCCCGGTGATCGTATTATCGAGCGCGTCGGCCGGAGCAGTCGAGGCGCCCGCTCTCGAAGAGCAGGCTTCGTCTGCAAGGCAGCCTTCTGCGCCAACGACGCTCAATGCCATCCACCAGGATATGCGTGTGGGCCAGATCCGGATTGAGCAGCGCGTGATCGTTCGGATCGCTCCGCAGCGCGGCGGCAGCCGCCAGACCCTGCTTGCGCAATTGCCGCAGCGCGCGGTCAACACACGCTATGAGGAGCGCAAGGCCGACAAGTGCCTGGCAGTGGAGCGGATTGCCGGCGTACAGACGGGCAGTGGCAACCGCCTGCTGCTGTTTCTGCAGGATTCGAAGATCATCTCCCTCAATCTCGAAAAAGCGTGCCGGGCGCGCGATTTCTATTCCGGTTTCTATGTCGAGCGCGCATCGGACGGAAAGCTGTGCGTGGATCGCGACAAGCTGCAATCGCGCAACGGCGCCCGTTGCGAAATTGATAGCATGAAGCAGCTGGTCGCCCTGAAAGACTGACATCCCAGCGATATTCACCGATGGTGCGGGTTTGAAGCCTGCCAGTATTTGACTGTGCCAAGCGGCGATTTCTTGACTTTCCGGCGTATTTTGCACAATGCAGCGTCGGTTCAGGGTGTCCTTACGCACGTCGCGAAACGATCACCCCTGACAAACAACATACGGCGCGCTTTTTGCCCGCCCAATATCCGGACAATACGATAAATATGACTTTTGCCGATCTCGGCCTCTCACCCGAATTGCTCGCCGCTGTTGAAGACGCGGGCTATACCGAGCCGACTGCCATTCAGGCGCAGGCGATTCCCTCGATTCTGATGATGCGCGACATCATCGGCATCGCTCAGACCGGCACTGGCAAGACTGCCAGTTTCGTCCTGCCGATGATCGACGTGATGGCCTCTGGCCGTCGCCGCGCGCGGATGCCGCGGTCACTCATCCTCGAGCCGACCCGTGAACTCGCGGCACAGGTGGCCGAGAATTTCGAGAAGTACGGCAAGAACCATGATCTGAAGATGGCGCTGCTGATCGGCGGCGTGCAGATGGGCGATCAGCTCAAGACGCTGGATGAAGGCGTTGACGTTCTGATTGCGACGCCGGGCCGTTTGATGGACCTGTTTGAGCGGGGCAAGATCCTGCTTACCGGTTGCGAACTGCTAGTGATCGACGAGGCGGACCGGATGCTGGACATGGGATTCATCCCCGATATCGAATTCATCTGCTCCAAACTGCCCGATACGCGCCAGACGATGCTGTTTTCGGCAACCATGCCGCCCCCCATCGAAAAATTGACGAAAAAATTTCTGAGCAATCCGCAGCGCATCGAAACCACCCGCGCGGCGAGCACTAACAAGGATATCACCGCGTTCAAGGTGCCGGTCAAGGCACGGCAAAAGCGCGAGACGCTGAAATGGCTGTTGCAGAATGACCATGTCGAAACCGCAATTATATTTGCCAACCGCAAGACAACCGTGCGCGACTTGAACAAGCAATTGCAGCGCGATGGCTTTTCCAGCGGCGAAATTCATGGCGACATGGACCAGAGCAGCCGCATCGCCGAACTCGATCGGTTCAAGGCCGGTACGATCAATATCCTTGTCGCCAGCGACGTTGCCGCACGCGGGCTGGACATCAAGGGCGTGTCCCACATTTTCAACTTCGATACACCGTGGCACCCGGACGATTACGTCCACCGCATCGGCCGCACCGGCCGCGCCGGGGCCAAGGGCCGGGCGTTCACGCTGGTCGCGGATGAAGACGCCGAAGCGATCGACAACGTCGAAAAGCTGACCGGCGCAAAGATCAAAGTGTTCGGCAAGGAAGACGTACGCGTCGAACTGGCAGAGCCGATGGCAAAGCTGAGCCGGGGCGAGGCTGAAAAGGATTCCCCCAGTGTTAGCCGCGTCGAAGATGATGATGGCGAGGACGACAAGCCCCAGGCAAAGAAACCGCGCTCCAGCCGCCGCCGTGACACCGCTAGCGCCGAGGGCGAACGACCGAGCGAAGGACGCAGCGAACCGCGTGAGAGCAAACCGCGCCGCGAGCGCAAGCCCCGCGGCGACGACCAGTCCGAAAGCAAACCCCGCGCGCGTCGCCGTGACGAGGAAGACGAACCGGTTCCCGCAGGCGAGTGGAACGGACCCAAGCCGGGCTTCCTGGACGTAGGCTTCGGCTAGAATCGACTGGTAGAGCAGGCTCTGCGCAAGGTTCTTGCGAAGTTGACACAATTGACACTGTATCGCCCGGCCTGCCGCCTGTAATCTTATGAATTGAAACGTGAAACCGGTGTTTGGCGAAGTTGACACTTTGCCAAAACCGGACGCGCGCTTGCCTGCGGCGATCAAGCGATCATGAATGGTGCGGACACTGTCAAAGAGCGTCGGGCAGGATAGCGCCATCGGTGAGTGTAGGAAAATCCTTACCGCCGCGCTTTAAGCAGATGCTCTTCAGCGGGTGCCCTTCAGCGGGTGCCCTTCAGCGGATGGCCGCTAGCTGATACATCATTTCGACATAGCCCATGGTCGCATCGGTCAGTCCGGCGACCTTTGGATTGGTGGAATCGATCACGTAATATTCGTCCGGAGCGTGGGCGCCGCTGCCGTGACCCATCCCGAAATGGCCCGCCGCGATCGATACCGGCGGAGCGGTGAATACCGCGCCCGGCCACGATCCGGCGAGGCGGGGGTTGAGATTGGCGGTCACGCCCATCGCCTTGTACGCGGCCAGTTGCGCCTGCACGAGGCGGCTGTCCTCTGCGACTTCGGTGGGATCGTACCCGCCCGACACGTTCATTTCGACATCGGCAAATCCTTGCGCATCCAGATGCGCGCGCAGCTTTGCCTCGGCTTCGGCGCGGGTCTGGTCAGGGACTAGTCGCAGATCGAGTTTGGCGACCGCCTTGCCCGGCAGGATCGTCTTGCCGCCCGGCCCGGTGTAGCCAGAGACCAGCCCTTCGATATTCACGGTCGGCTCCTGCGCAAGCCGCTGCAACGCCTCGTTCAGCGGCAGATCGTCGATCCAGTGGGTCACGCCCAGCGAAGCCTTGCGCTGCGCCTCGTCACTGGCAGCGGCGGCGGCGTTGATCAGCTCTTTCTCGCGCGTTGACAATGGCCGCACATTTTCGAACCAGCCGTTGATAATCGGCGTGTTGCCATCAGGCGTGACCAGAGTGTTCAGCGCCTGCACCAGCCGCCACACGGGCGAATCCACCATCGCTTTCAGACTGGAGTGAATATCGCCTTTTGGCCCGCGGCCCCATTTTTCGCCCGATGCGATCAGTTCCAGCTCGACAATCCCCTTGGACCCCAGGTTCAGCGAGACCTCGCCATTGGAGCCCTGCCAGCTGGCGGGGATGAAGATGCCTTCGCACTTTTTCAGCGCGGCGAGCACGTTGGGTTTGGTTGCGACCTGTTTGAAATTGGGTGATCCGATTTCCTCCTCACCCTCGCAGATCAGCGCGATGTTTACCGGCGGGGTAACGCCTGCGCGCTTCATCGCATGGAGCGCTGCGAGGAAGGTCGCCTCCGGCCCTTTCTGGTTGACCGCGCCGCGACCCATGATCGCGCTTCCCCAGCCTTCGATATCGACGAAGTCAGCCGCCAGCGGAGGCGATCGCCATTCGCTGGGGTCGAACTGTTTGACATCGTACATGAAATAGATGCCGAGCGTGCGCGCCGCGCCATTGTCCATATAGCCAAAGACGCCGGGGTGACCATCTGTCGGCACGATCTCGACCCCGGAAAAACCTGCGCTCGATGCCAGCTCGGCCATGTATCGCGCGCCTTCGGCCATATTGAGATCTTCGGCCGCAATCGAAGGCAGCTTTATCCAGTCCTGAATGCGCTGAATATCGGCATCGCGATTGACGAGGGCGGCGGCGCGGATCGCCGAGCGCGCATCGCTTTGCGCAAAGGCGGTGGAGGACAGCGGCACGATCGTGCTGGCCAGTCCAGCCAGGGCTGAATTCTTCAACAGCGTGCGGCGACCAATTGCGTCAATCATGGCATTCCCCCTAGATGAGGGAGACAGGATTATGCAACACGGAGCGCGCTGACAAGCGATTCAAACGCTTGCGCTCTTCCGCTCAGTCGAGGGGCGTCACAAAGCTGTCGATCACGCGCTTAGTGCCGTGGTCCTCGAATTGGATCTCCAGCTTGTTGCAGTTGCGATCGATGAGGCCATCAAAGCGAGCCGCGTGATGCCAAATCGCGCCGCGTGCGAAAGCCTCGCAGGGACGATCAGCCCGAACGCACACCCCGCCGTGATGAGGATAACGAGCCGGTTCCTGTGGGCTGGTGGGACGGTACCAAGCCGGGCTTCCTAGATGTAGACTTCGGCTAGAGTTTCGGGGCTCAGGTCGGGGCTGTTGGTTTGGGTCTTATGCGATTCCGGGAATCAAGCGATAGCGTACCTTGGAGCGATACGCTCGATAGGCCTCATCGGTTTCGAGGAACTTCTCCTCTTCGCGCGCCCGTAGCCACAACGCCAGCCAAGCCATTGCGTAGATCAAGACATTGTGAAGAGAGAAAAACAGCAGCAGGAATCCCACTTGGTTTACGATGTAACCGGCATACATGGGATGACGCACGATGCGATACACGCCAAATTGCTTCACCCCGCGGTTTGCCGGAACGATGCCAAAACTGCGTCCCAGAAAAACCTTCGCCAATAGTGCGATGGTTGCCCCCGAAAGTACGAAAGCCTGAGAAACCCACTCGGGCGCCAATTGGTTACCCGTAGGCACGACAAGCAAACCGACCCCAGTGCCAAACAGCGCTATCAAAAACGGATAGACATCGGTCGACCATTGGCCGCGACGTTGACTGAGCAACAACACCACACCGAGCAATTCCGAAACGAGAAATAGCACCATGTGCGGGTGATCCGGGATGTGCGGCCAGATACGCCAGATCACCAGAGCACTCAACGGGATGAGAAACAGACGTTCTGCCCAACGAATAAGTTCAGCCATTGTCGCGCCTCTGTGTAAACGGTTCGAAGAGATGAGCGGAGAAGTTTTCAGGAGGAGGATTGTCCACGCCGTAGGTTTCCGGGCGCGATCGTGATCCCTTGAAGTAGGTTCCGAAAACTCGGTCCCAGATCGTCAACTGGCCTCCAAAATTCCGGTCAAATGCCTCTTCTTGATTGGCGTGGTGCCAGTGGTGAAAACCCGGGCAGACAATCAGCAGACCAAGAGGTCCAAAGCCGATACGCATGTTGGAATGCAGTAAAATCGCGTGCCATTTATAAACACTGGCATAGATCAGCAACGCTTCGGGCGAGAAGCCAAGTATCAGCGTTGGCGCGGCTATGATGCTCGCATTAACCACTTGATCGACTGGGTGGACGCGAAAGGTGGCTAGCCAATCGAGGTGCTCGCTCGAATGGTGGATCCGATGAAACCGCCAAAGGAAAGGGACCGCATGGTACATGCGGTGTGCCATCCAGAACATCAGGTCTGAGATGAACAGGACTGCAAGGAACTGCGACCATATTGGCAAGTCGATGATCCAGTCCGGTCCAATATTTCGCGGAATTAGCAATACTAGCACCACCACTGTGCCCATACGGATCAGAAAACCTCCGATCGCGGCATGAAGCAGATCAGTTCTGTACTGCGCAAAAGTGCGGCGATTCCCATCGTGCGCGGGTAGCAGCAATTCGAGCGGTGCGAAGACCATCGCCATTATGGCGAGGGTATATATGTATTGCATATCAAACATTCGCGCGCGGCTCTCCCGACGGCAACTGATGCGGCCCGGTTCTGCTTAAGCAAGAATGGTTATTGATGCGTAAATGGACGACTTGCTAACGTGAACTGACCGCGCACTTCCGCTCAATCGATCGGCGTCACAAAGCTGTCGATCACGCGCTTGGTGCCGTGGTCCTCGAATTGGATCTCCAGCTTGTTGCCTTCCTGATCGATCACGCATCCGGTGCCGAATTTGGCATGACTGACCATTGCCCCGATGCGGATGTCCGGGCGCGGGGCGGCGGCGAAGCTGGCGGCGGATCGACCCGGTTCGGCGAGGCGTTTCTGCTGCGTTTCGTATCCGCCCTCGACCGCGCGCTGCCAGCCGGGGCCGCGGGTCTGCGTGCGGTCGGGCCGATTCTGCGCGACATGGGCGAAGGGGTCTTCGTTCTCGCTCCAGTTCGCGCGCCACAGGCTCGCCCCGCCGGACATGGTGCTTTCCTGCGCGATGTGTTCTTCGGGCAGTTCCTCGATGAAGCGGCTGGGGATGGAGCTGGTCCACTGGCCGTAGATGCGCCGGTTGGCCGCGTGCAGGATCATCGCCTGACGCCGCGCGCGCGTGATCGCGACATAGGCAAGCCGACGCTCCTCTTCGAGGCTGGCAAGGCCGCCTTCGTCGATGGCGCGCTGGCTGGGGAAGACGCCTTCTTCCCAGCCAACGCAAAATACATTGTCGAATTCCAGCCCCTTGGCCGCGTGGATCGTCATGATGGTGACGGTTTCCTCGGCATCACCGCGATCGTTGTCCATGACGAGGGAGACGTGTTCCAGGAAATCGCCCAGCGTCTCGTAATCCTCCATCGCGCGTGCGAGTTCGGAGAGATTTTCGGCGCGCCCGGCGCTTTCGGCGGAGCGATCATTGGCGAGCATATCGTTATAGCCTGATTCCTCCAGCACCAGCCGCAGCAGGTCCGCGGGCGACATCGCCTCTGCTGCCTCGCGCCAGCTGAGGAATTGGCGCAGCAGGCCGCCGATCGTGTTCGCGGCGCGGGTGGGCAATTCGTCGCTGTCGGCCAATTCCAGCGATGCGGCGGCCAAGGGCATTTGCGTGCGCCGGGCGTGCTGATGCATTTTTTCCAGCGTCTTTGAGCCAAGCCCGCGCTTGGGCTGGTTATAGATCCGCTCGAACGCGAGATCATCCTGCGGCTGCGCGACGACGCGCAAGTAAGCAAGCGCATCGCGGATTTCGGCGCGTTCGTAAAAGCGGAAACCTCCGATGATCCGGTAATTGATCCCGGTCTGGATGAAGCGGTCCTCGAATTCGCGGGTCTGGTATTGCGCGCGCACGAGGATGGCGACGCTATCCAGCGATGCGCCCTCGCGCTCCAGCCGCTCGATCTCCTCGCCCACGCGGCGCGCTTCCTCGGGGGCGTCCCACACGCCGATGACACGCACTTTGTCGCCGCCGTTCACCTCGGTCCAGAGCGATTTTTCGTGGCGTTCGCTGTTAGCGCGGATCAGACCGGATGCCGCGCCCAGAATGTGCGGGGTGGAGCGGTAATTCTGTTCCAGCCGCACGACATGCGCACCGGGGAAATCTTTTTCGAACCGCAGGATATTGGCGACTTCCGCGCCGCGCCAGGAATAGATCGACTGATCGTCATCGCCCACCACGCAGATGTTCTTGTGCGCCTGCGCAAGCAGTCGCAGCCACAGATACTGGACCGCGTTGGTATCCTGATATTCGTCCACCAGAATATAGCGGAAGCGGCGCTGATACTCCGTCAGCACATCGGTGTGAGCGCGATAGATGTTGAGCATGTGCAGCATCAGATCGCCAAAATCGCAGGCGTTCAGCGCTTTGAGCCGGTCCTGATAGGCACCGTACATCTCCTGCCCGCGGCCGTTGGCATAGGCCTCGTTCTCAACCGCATCGAGGTCCGCCGGGTTGAGCCCGCGGTTCTTCCACCGATCGATCAACCCGGCAAGCTGGCGCGCGGGCCAGCGCTTTTCATCGAGATCGCTGTCGGTGATCAGCTGCTTCAAAAGGCGCAGCTGATCATCGGTGTCGATGATCGTGTAATTGCTCTGAAGCCCCACCAGCTCGGCATGGCGGCGGAGCATCTTGGCGCAGATCGAGTGGAACGTGCCGAGCCACGGTATCCCCTCGGAATGCGGGCCGAGATGCCTGCCCACCCGCTCGCGCATTTCCCGCGCGGCCTTGTTGGTAAAGGTGACGCACAGGATCTGACTGGGATAGGCGCGCCCCGTCGCCACCAGATGCGCAAGCCGGGCGGTCAGCGCGGCGGTCTTGCCCGTTCCAGCCCCGGCCAACATCAGCACCGGCCCCTCTGTCGTCAGCACTGCCTCACGCTGCGGCGGGTTCAGCTGAGCCGCATAGGCGGGCACCTGCTGGGCCGCGCGATTATCGTCGGGCGCGCTTTGGGCGGGGAGGGAAGTGGGATCGGGCATGGGACTCGCAAATGGGGAGTGTCGGAACAAGTATAGAACAAATGGCGGTGCGGCAAGGGACATGCGCGTTGGGGCAGGCCATAGTGCCACCACCGAAGCGCAACCTCAATCGCATCGCCGCGCTTTCGCCACAGCTCTCGCCAGGCGGTGCCGTGCGTCGGCTGCGAGAAAGCGGGCGCTCTGGCGTTCGCCGGGCGGGTCAGTCATGTATCACCTGTCCGGTTGAGGGGAGAACACAGCTGGATGGGTCGCGTTCGTTGATGCTTGGGACCACACTTAAGGAGAATCCCATGCGTATCCCATTGCCTGTAACTGCTGTTGCTGTGCTTGCCCTATGGCCGTTGCCGATCATGGCGCAATCATACGAGGAACCGCCTTACACGACCAATGAAGGAACCGATCAGGACACCATCGTTAAGAGCTGGTCAGCCGAAAAGCAGGCATCCTATAATGCATGGCCCGCTGACACGCAGACCTATTACTGGACCCTGTCCGACGAACGCCAGATGATGTTCTGGGCGCTGACAGATGCCGACAAGGTGACGCTGAGCGGTATGTCGGCGGAAGAGCAGGCCACGGCGTGGGACCGGATCGAGGCCGCCAGCGCCCCTCCGGCGGAAACCAGCCAGTAACGAGGTAGAGAAGCGACCGGTCGGCAGGGATAAGGTTCGTGAGCCCTTAACGGTCCGTGCGCAGCAGCGTCAGCTTTGCCTTGCCGACTTGTCGTTCCGCCTCGATGTAAAGGCCGGTAACCTCGGTTTCCTCTTTCGCAGAGGTTTCGAGCGAGATCCACGTTGCCTCGCCGATCCAGCCGAGGCGCAGCAGTCGGTCAAGCGCAACCGCGCCCGCTCCGGTATTGTAGGGCGGATCGACCAACAGGAGGTCGAGCGGCGCTGAGCGGGCCCGCAATTGCAAAACCGATGCCGCCTCCACCTGCGTTGCCGTCCGAGCATCGAGCGCGGTGATATTGGCGCGGATCGCATCCAGCGCAGGCCGGTCCTGTTCCACGAACAGGCAGGTTGCAGCGCCTCTGGAAAGTGCCTCAAGCCCCAGCGCGCCTGATCCAGCGAACAGGTCTGCTACCGCAATCCCCTCGAAACTGCCCAGTCTGCTCGTCAGCATGCTGAACAGCGTTTCGCGCGTGCGGTCGGCTGTGGGGCGCGTCTGTTCACCCTTGGGCGCGACCAGTTTGCGCCCGCGCCAGTTGCCCGCAATTACTCTCATTTCGCAAACCTCACTGCCTCAACCTTATTCCTTGCGCCTCATTGGCCATAACCCTTTTTCAGCTGGCTGAGGAAGCGCGACAGATCGCCGTGGCGAATGAGCGCCGCCTGCCCGCGCGGCAGATCGCCGAGTTCGAACGGACCATAACCGGTGCGGATCAGGCGGTTGACCTTGAGGCCGAGATATTCAAGCACCCGGCGCACTTCGCGGTTCTTGCCCTCGGTGATCGTCATTTCGATCCAGTTGTTCTTTGCCCCCGGACCCCCGCCGCCGCCGCTGCGTTCAAGGTTGGCGTCGATCGAGCCGTAGCGCACTCCGTCGATCTCCACCCCTTCGATCAGCGCCTCGAGCTGGCCTTGGGTCACATTGCCGAACGCACGCGCGCGATAGGTGCGCGGAACCCCGGAAGAGGGCAGCTCCATCTGGCGTTTGAGCGCGCCGTCGTTGGTGAGCAGCAGCAGCCCTTCGGTGTTGAGGTCCAGTCGCCCCACGGGCATCAGGCGCGGCATATCTGAGGGAAGAGCATTGCGCAGCGCGGAATAAATCGTCGCCCGACCAGCAAGATCGCGCTCTGCGGTAATCAGCCCGGTGGGTTTGTGAAACGCGACAAGTTTCGTTGGCTCGGGCGCGCCGACTGGCTTGCCATCGACGGTGACACCGGAAAGGCTGGTGAGAAAGGTCGCGGGAGTTTCCACCGGCCTGCCGTTCAGCATGATGCGCTTGTCGATAATCATCCGCTCGATCTCGCGGCGGCTGGCGATTCCGGCGCGCGCCAGCAGCTTTGCAATACGGTCGCCCTCTGGTCGATCGCCATCTGGCTGATTGCCCGGCGATTCTGGGGGGTTCGATTTGTCTGAGCTTTTGGCCATGCCGCGCCGCTACGCCTTTGCGACGGCTGGCGCAATGATGACGGGCGAGCAGTGCAGCGATCATGGCAGGCAAGCGATGGCGGGCAGGCGCCAACATTTTGGGGCCTTTACCGCCCCGCGGCAGCCTCGATCGCCGCAGTGACGATGGCATCGAAGCGCGCGATCCCGCCTTCCAGCGTGCCGAGCGTCAGCGTATCTAGCGCACCGCTTTCCAGACCCTGCTGGCCCAGCTCCGCAGCGCGGAAATCCTCACCTGCAAACACCCCGCCATCCAGCAGCGTCCAGCTCCGCTCCCAGTGATCGCGCGCCTTTTGCGATGCGGGCGGTGCGGGGATGAGCATGAAATCCTCGACCAGGGTCAGGTTATGCGCCTGCGGCATCAGCACCATGACGTTCACGTAATCGGGGCTGGGCACGATCACCGTTGCGGGCAGCAATTGATAGGCAAAAGTCACCACCCGGCGCAGCGCTGCCATGTCGGCAAGGTCGACCGCTCCCATTTCCTCGGCCCGGCCCACGGCAGAGCGCATGTGCGGGCCAACCTCGTCCCCGGCGGTCACTCCGTCCTTAAAAAACGGGCCGATTGTGTTCGCGTGCAGACGGGTGACATGATAGCTTTCCAAGAAGGCATCCATGATCAGCTTCCAGTTGCCTGCAACCCGGTGGGTCTTGCGCCGGAACAGATGCGCGTCCGGCATTCCGAACGCGGCGAAGTCTTCTCCCAGCAGCATCGCATCGCTGAAATCCGCGCCTTGCTCGGGCGCGAACCAGATCAGCCCGCCCGCCTCGCAAGAAGGCAGTTCGATGAGGCGATGATCGCTTTTGTCGAGGCCGGGAAACGTCTCTGGCCGGGGCAGGGCGAGCAGTTTTCCATCGAGATTGTAGGTCCAGGCGTGATACGGGCAGACGAGCCGCGCGGCGCATTGGACCTCCTCGCCTTCTACCAGCCGGGTGCCGCGATGGCGGCAGACGTTGAGAAAGACACGCACCGCCCCGTCCTTGTCCCGCGTAATCAGCAGCGGGCGACCCGTTGCATCGTGCGGCACGGCCATGCCGGGATCGGGGAGCAGCGCGCTGGGGGCAAGCACTTGCGGCAGCCGGTCGAAAAGTGCCGCCTTCTCTGCCGCGAAATGCGCGGGGTCGGTGTATCGGCTGGCAGGCACGGTTTGCAGCGCATCCGTCACGCGTGGGCGACTATCGCAGATCGCCTCTGCCAGCGCGAGTTGCCCCGGCGTCGTCCTGAGAGGCGCGGCGGCGCTGTGCATATGTGTTGTGGACGCGTTCATGGCGGCGTTTCTATTCCTCTCACGTGCGACTAGTGTCGCATGTTGATGCCCTTTCGTGAAGGAGTTTGAATGACCGAGGCAAAAGCATCGAAGCCGGGCATGATGCAGGTGCTGCGCGCCATGGGTCAGAAAAAGACCGGCTACATGGCTATTTTCGGTTTTGCCAGCGGGCTCCCTTTCGCGCTGTTTCTGGGCACGCTGTATGCCTGGTTGAGCGAGGCCGAGGTCGATCTGGAAACGATGGGCGTGTTCTCGCTGATCGGACTGGCCTATGCGTTTCAGTTCATCTGGTCGCCGCTGGTTGACAAGGTGGATATTCCGGCCTTCCGAAAGCTGGGCAAACGCAAGCAGTGGATCGTGCCGATGCAGCTGATCCTTGGCGCGATCCTCGTTACGTTGAGCGTGCTTGAGCCAAGATCGCAGCTCGGCTGGTTCTCGCTGCTCGCCGGCATCGGCGCGCTTGCCAGTGCAACGCAGGATATCGCGATCAACGCCTGGCGCATCGACGTGGCCGACGAGAAAGCGACGCTGGATATCCTCTCCACCGTCTATCAGATGGGCTACCGGCTGGCCGCGCTGGTTGGCGGCGCGCTGGGCCTCGTCATCGCTGCGCGGATCGGATGGCCGGAAACCTATATGACCATGGGCGCGATCCTGCTGGCTATCGGTGCAATCGGACTGTTCGCGCCCGATGCGCAGCGCGAGGCTGCGACCACGATCGGGCCGAGCGCGGAAGACTTTGCCGAATTCTACAAGCCGGGCGAGGTGCGCTCGCAGGTCCGCAACCGGTATCTGTGGCAGGTGCTCGCGCTATGGGCGTGGGCGCTGCTGATCATGGGTATCTTCATGGTTCGCGCGCTGGGCGGTTTTGTGCCGATGCTGCCGGTTTATGAATTCGCGGTCATGGGCAGCGCGCGCGTGATAGATTTCAACTGGGTGCTGGGCATTTTCCCGCTTGGCGCAGAAGGCCGCCCCGACCCCACCGAGTTCACGGCGAAGATGGGCCCGGTGATCATCATTGCGACCATCGTGCTGCCCGCAATCATCGCGGCGCGTCTCTACAAACGGAAGCTGGACGGGCGCGATGTGATTGCCGAGGGCGAGGATACAAGCGCGATGAGCTTTGGCGCGCTCGATCACCTCTATCGTGCACTTCTTGTCCCGCTGGTGGAGCTTGTCGGACGCATGGGCTGGTCGCTGGTGCTTATCCTTGCGCTGGTGCTGACATATCGAATCTGCGATTCGATGTGGGGCACGTTTGCCTATCCGTTCTATCTGGGCGAGCTGGAATACACCAATGACGAGGTCGCCTTTGCCTCCAAGTTCTTTGGTGTTGGTGCGATCATCGCCGGGCTGGCGCTGGGCGGATACATGCTGACGGTTCTGGGCCGGATGCTGACGCTCACGATCGGGGCGCTGCTCGCGGCGCTGACCAACCTGCTCTATGCCGATCTCGCGGTTGGCGGAGCGTACATGCAGAGCGCGAGCGATGCGATCGGGTTCAGCTGGTTCATCGCCAACATCGCGCCGTTCGGATCGGAAGGGCTGGCGCGGCTGACCTTCACGATAATGTTCGAAAACCTCGCCATCGGGATTGCCGGTGCGGCCTATATCGCGTGGCTTTCCTCCATCGTGTCAAAGCAATACGCCGCCGTGCAATACGCGTTGCTGTCATCGCTCACCATGTTGATTGGCACGCTGGGGCGCGGGGCGCTGGGCGAGATGATCGAGGATCAGGGCTATTTCGATGTATTCGTGCTTACGACCTTTATCGGTCTGTTCGCGGTCGCGCTGTGTCTGGCGGAATGGTATCGCGAAGCGCGCGCGGGCAATCGGGCGGGGGTAGTAACACCCGAAGCGGTGGCGCAGCCAGCGGAGTAATCAGTTGGGTATCTCGTCGTTCAGCCGCAGAGCTTCGCCCGCGAGGTAGAGCGAACCGGCGATCAGCACCGGCAGGCCATCATCGGGGATCATCGCCATTGCGGCGACCAGGTCGGGCGCGGATTGCGCGGATGGGCCGAATGCTTCTGGCGGGTGGTGATCGTGACCCGGCACCGGCACAGCAAAAAGGCTGGCGATGGAATCGGCCAGCGGTCCGGTCAGCGCCGCCGGGTTCTTCCCCTCCAGCATTCCCAGCACCAGATGCAGCCGCTGTCCTGCGAAATGGTCGCCCAGCATCGCGCCCGCAGATGGATTGTGCCCGCCATCGAGCCAAACCTCGCGGGTGCCGGTCAGCGGGCCGGTCCTAAGCCGCTGGAGCCGGGCGGGCCAGCGAGCCTCCTGCATTCCGCGCGATATGGCGATGGGAGCAACATCGACCGCGTGCTGATGCCGCAGCATGGCCAGCGCGAGTCCGGCATTCTCTATCTGATGCGCGCCGGGCAGCGCCGGATGCGGCACGGCGATCTGACCCACTTTGTCACGATAATTCAGGATCGGACCCGGCTGGCAGTACCACGCATCGCCCCGCATCATAAGTGGAGCACCAACCCGCCGCGCCGCTGCCAGAATTTCGAGTTTCGGTGCTGGTGGGTAATCCAGCGTCACCAGCGGCACGCCTGGCTTCGCAATCCCCGCTTTCTCGAACGCGATCCGCGCCATCGGCTCCTTGGGTACGCCTTCTTCGGGCGCGAGTAGGAAGCGTTCGTGATCTAGGCCGAGGGCGGCGATCCCGCAGGCCGCCAGCGCCTCGGGTTCCAGCACATTGGTCGCGTCAAACCGCCCGCCCATCCCGACTTCCACCACGCAGGCATCGGCAGGCGTCCGGGCGAAGGCTAGAAAGGCGGCGGCGATGGTGACTTCGAAGAAACTGGGGCCGAGGTCCGCGCCCCCTCGTTCGCTGGCATCCAGCACTTCCCCGAGCACTGCTGCCAGCGCCGCATCCGAAATCAGTTCGCCTGCGATCCGGATACGCTCGTTATAGCGCACCAGATGCGGGGACGTGGTGACATGCACCCGCTTGTTATCGGCCTCCAGCATGGCGCGCAGGAACGCGCAGACCGAACCCTTGCCATTGGTGCCCGCGACATGGAACACCGGGGGCAGTTTGCGATGCGGATTGCCCAGCCGCTCCATCAGCGCGGTGATCGTCTCCAGCCCTAGCCGTCCTTCCGGCACGCTGAGTGCACCCAGCCGGTCCAGCTCCGCCTGCACGCGCGGATCGTCGGATTTGCCGAAGTCCATCAGGTTCCGCTCCCGCTTGCCGTGAGAGAGTCAGGCTGCCTTGCTGGGCTGCAAATAGTCGAGAACGTTCGCCAGCATTGCTTTGAGATCGCGGCGGTGGACCACCATGTCGACCATGCCGTGCTTGTGCAGGTATTCGGCACGCTGGAACCCTTCGGGAAGCTGCTCACGGATCGTGTCCTGGATCACCCGCTGCCCGGCAAACCCGATCAGCGCGCCTGGCTCTGCAATATGCACATCGCCCAGCATGGCATAACTGGCTGTGACGCCGCCTGTGGTCGGGTCGGTCAGCAGCACGATATACGGCAGGCCCGCAGCCTTCAGCCGCCGCGTCATTACGGTCGCGCGCGGCATCTGCATGAGGCTCAGGATGCCCTCCTGCATCCGCGCACCGCCGGCTGCCGTCACCACCACGAACGCGCATTTGCGCTCGAGCGCACGCTCCGCCGCGGCGCAGAACGCCATGCCGACCGCCATGCCCATTGACCCGCCCATAAAGGAAAAGTCCTGCACGCCGACCACCGCCGCCTGTCCGCCAACCGCGCCCGAGCCCACGACGAAGGCATCGTTGTAGGGATTGGCCGCGCGCGCCGCCTTCAGCCGTTCGGTGTATTTCTTGGTATCCTTGAACTTCAGCGGATCTTCTTCGACGCTGGGCTGCGGCAACAGCTCAAAACCGGGATCGAGCAGCAGCGCAAGCCGCGCATCTGCGCCAATCCGACCATGATGTTCGCATTTGGGACACACGCTGAGGTTGTCCTCGTATTCCTGCACGAACAGCATTTCCTGACAGGACGGGCACTTGATCCATAGGTCCTTTTCAGTGCTCTTCTTTTCCTCGCTGAAGCCGAGGGTTTTGCGGACGCGGTTGAACCAGCTCATGTGCTTGCTTCCTTGATGGCGGCGACCATGTTGGCGGTCAGCTGTTGTAGCTTTGCGGGCGCTGCTTCGCCAGATTCCGCGACCAGATCGATGAAGGCTGATCCGACGACGACGCCGTCTGCGACTCTCGCAATCTCGGCGGCTTGTTCGGGAGTGCGCACGCCAAAGCCGACCGCGACCGGCAGGTTGGTCGATTGCTTTATGCGCGCGACGTTCTCTTCGATCGACGCGGCAGCGGCCTGTTGTTTTCCTGTGATCCCCGCGACGGAGACGTAATAGACGAAACCTTCGGACCCTGCGAGCACGGCGGGCAGCCGCGCGGCATCGGTGGTGGGCGTGGCCAGGCGGATGGGCGCGATACCCTTTGCGCGCAGGGCGGGGCCGAGCGCATCGTCCTCCTCTGGCGGAATATCGACGCAGATGACGCCATCGACGCCTGCCTTGCTGGCGGCATCGGCGAACCAGTCCGGCCCGCGCCGGATCATCGGGTTGGCATCACCCATCAGGACGAGCGGCACATCCGGGTGGCGCGCGCGGAAATCTGTTGCGATCTGCAACACGTCGGCGGTGGTCGTCCCCGCGCCAAGCGAGCGCAGGTTCGCCGCCTGGATCGCGGGTCCATCAGCCATCGGATCGGTGAAGGGCATCCCCAGCTCGATTACATCCGCACCGCCTGCAACCAGCGCATCGAGATTGGCCGCCGTGTCGCCATCGCCAGCGGTGATGAACGCGACAAAGGCGGGGTGGGGTTTGGAGAAGGCGGAGGAGAGGCGGTTAATCAAAGTCGAATTCCGGAATATGCTTCGAAAAGAATGCGATAATTGAAGTGAGGGTGGAGGCGCCGGTTACAAATGCCAGTCCCTCCATAAACGATATCGGCCATTTAAAGAAATGCGTGTAAAGCACCAGACACGTGTAAATCAGGGTGCTTACTACAAATGCGATCTTCGCCCGCCAGACACTCCAGCCTCTGACGAACCGGCTCCCGACAAAGCGTCCTAGGGTTCTAGCGAAAAAGCCCTCTTCAGATCCTTCCATGGGAAGAATCTTTGGTCGCTGGCTAGAACGTCGCCTCACATCAAAGTTTCCGAGCACTTCCGATCATTTTTTAACATATTGCGAAGCAATCCAGAGCGAATGGCGAAACAGCCCTGAGTTACCGCGTCGCATCGCTCCTCGCAACTACGAGTGAATGGAGCAGCCATTAGATCTCCACTCCCAGCTTTTCAGCCACCGTGAAGATGTCCTTGTCGCCGCGTCCGCACAGGTTCATCAGGATGATCTCGTCTTCGCGCATTGTCTTTGCGCGCGCGGCGACAGCCGAAATTGCGTGCGACGGTTCCAGTGCGGGAATGATCCCCTCGGTGCGGCAGAGCAGCTTGAAGCCTTCTAGCGCCTCGTCATCGGTAACGGCGGTGTATTCGACGCGGCCCGACTCTTTCAGCCATGCGTGTTCGGGGCCGATGCCGGGGTAGTCGAGCCCAGCGCTGATCGAGTGGCCCTCGGTGATCTGGCCGTCCTCGTCCTGCAGCAGATACGTCTTGTTGCCATGCAGCACGCCGGGCGCACCGCCCAGCAGGCTGGCCGCATGTTCATCGCCGTCCAGCCCATGCCCCGCCGCTTCGACGCCGAGCATTGCAACGTCGGGATCGTCGAGGAACGGGTGGAACAGCCCAAGAGCATTTGATCCGCCGCCGATGCAGGCAATCAGCAGGTCGGGCAGTCGGCCTACGCGGTCGAGCATCTGCGCGCGCGCTTCGGTGCCGATCACGCTCTGGAAATTGCGCACCATCTCGGGATAGGGATGCGGTCCGGCGGCGGTGCCGATGATGTAGAACGTGTCGTGGACGTTCGCGACCCAGTCGCGCAGCCCTTCGTTCATGGCGTCTTTGAGCGTTGCGCCGCCGCTGGTGACGGGGACGACTTCGGCGCCTAGCAGCTTCATGCGGAAGACATTGGGCGATTGCCGCTTCACGTCCTCGGCGCCCATGTAGATCACGCAGGGCAGCCCAAAGCGCGCGCATACCGTTGCGGTCGCAACGCCGTGCTGGCCAGCGCCGGTTTCCGCGATGATGCGTGTCTTGCCCATGCGGATCGCGAGCAGGATTTGCCCGATGCAATTGTTGATCTTGTGCGCGCCGGTGTGGTTCAATTCGTCGCGCTTCAACCAGACCTGCGCACCGTGCCCGGCAGGAGCGTCAGCGCGCAATTCCTCGGTCAGCCGCTCGGCGTAATAGAGCGGGGAGGGGCGGCCCACGTAATGCTTCATCAGATCGTCGAATTCGGCGGCGAATGCCGGATCGGCCTGCGCGGCGCGGTATTCGCGCTCCAGATCGAGGATCAGCGGCATCAGCGTTTCGGCGACATAGCGCCCGCCGTAATCGCCGAAATGCCCGCGTTCGTCGGGCTGCGTGCGGAAACTGTTTGGAGGTGTGTCGTTCATCGGTGCTCTTGGGAAATTGCGCTCAGGCTTCGCGTGCCGCCTTACAGAACGCGGCAATCTTGTCCATGTCCTTGACGCCCGGAGCGCTCTCCACACCCGATGATGTGTCGACCAGCGGCGCGCCCGTTGCGCGGATCGCGTCGGCGACATTGGCAGGATTCAACCCGCCTGCAAGCCCCCACGGCAAAGCGTGCGCGTGGTCTTTCAGCAAGTCCCAGGAAAACATCGCTCCATTGCCGCCGGGCAGCGCCGATCCTTCAGGCGCAGGCGCATCCAGCAGCACACGGTCCGCGATCCCGGCATACTTGGCCACGCTGGTGAGTGAGGCGGCATCGCGCACCGCAATCGCCTTCCACACCTCCGCCTCGCTGCGCCGTTTGGCCAGGGCCAGTGCCTCTGGCGGTTCGTCTCCGTGAAACTGGATCACATCGGGGCGCACCAGCTCCACCGCATTGGCGAGCGTCATGCCATCGGGATCGACCACCAGCAGCACAATCTTCACACCATCGGGCACGCTGCGGCGCAACTCACCCGCACGCTCCAGAGAGACGTGGCGCGGGCTCGGCTCGAAATGCACCAGCCCCACATGCGTCGCCCCAGAGCGCGCGGCGGCGGCAATGGTTTCGGGCGTCGAAAGCCCGCAAATTTTGACTAGAGTGGCCGACATGGCGCGTCCTTACGCCGCAGTGAGCGGCTTTTCCAGCACCACGAAAGTCACCGGTGGATCGCGCAGGACGGGGAAGGGCCGGGTTTCGCCGGTGCGGGCATAGCCGCGCCGTTCGTACCATGCGATCAAAGCGGCGCGACTGTCGATCACGGTCATTTCCACACCCCCAATGTCCCGCGCGCGGGCATGGTCTTCCGCTGCGTTTAGCAGTCGCCGACCGAGGCCTGCCGATTGGAGGTCGGGAACGACGCACAGCATGCCGAGATATGCGAGGGCATCCTCCTTGCAGGTAACTGCGACACAGCCGACCAGCTTTTCATCATCGCGAGCAACGATCATCGTCGCGGCGGGATCGGCCAGCAGCGCTTCAAGTTCTCCGGGGGCGACCCGCTCGTCGTCGAGGATATCCGCCTCGTGGTTCCACCCGCGCCGCGCCGATTCGCCGCGATAGGCGGTTTCGAGCAGGGCTTTGAGATTGGACGCATCACCAAGGGACGCCGTTGCGACGAGGATCATGGGGTCGGCTCTCTCGCTCAATCGTTCTGGATCAGGCGGAGCAGCGTACCATCCGGGTCGATCAGATAAGCAATCGTCAGTCCACTGTGCTCGCGCGCGGGGGCATGATAGCGCGGAAATCCGGTGCGCGCTTCGGGCACCCCTGTCGCCTCCACCAGATGCATCATCGCGGGCAGATCATCCAGCCTCAGGCAACAGCTGAACGAACTGTGGTAGGGATCGAGATCGGGATAGGGAAAGAATTCCAGCTTCACCGCTCCGCTTGAAAGGATCATCCACGCGTCCGAGCGGTATTCCTCCTCAAATCCCAGTCCGGCGTAGAAATCCGCCGCCGCCGCGAAATCGCGCGCGGGCAGGTTGGGGGTGGCGTGGTCAGTCATGGCCCAATCGAAGGCAAGAATGGCCCGCCGAGGCCTCCATTGAATGCGATGCGGATAACTTTTTCCCGGTCCAGGCTGTATTCGACGCCGAAGAACGCGGGGCCGCCATCGCAAACTGTGGCGGGTTCGTTGTCGCCTCCATATAACGGTCCCGTTGCTGGCAGGTAATTACCGTAGATCATTCGCTGACCGTCGATCACATAGCCCACATATTGCCGGCGATAGAGCGAAGGGTCGTCTGCCCAGAGGAACGGGCGTTCTGCATTCCCGGTTTCCAGAAAGTATCGGGTGTAATCGGGCCGGCTCTTGCGCAGCGCATTCATGGTGTCGGTTTCAATCGCTGTGATTTCGCGCGGTGTCGGCGTGAAATAGCTATCGGCTTTTGACGGTCCCTCGCGTGAGCAAGTCCGGATCATCTGGTCGCCTTGCGAAGGCGCGATAAGAGTAACCATCTCCGCCGGACTGCCAATGGTGGTGCATGACGAACCGACCAGAGCGGCGCAGATCGCAAGCGCCCTTTTCACAACGTCGCCTCAATCGCGCGCGCTGCGGCCTCCGGGTCTTCGGCACGGCTGATCGGACGGCCGATCACCAGCACGCTCGCACCGTCGTCGCGCGCGGAACGCGGCGTGACGACGCGCTTCTGATCGCCCGTGCCGCTGCCATTGGGGCGCAGGCCGGGGACAATGAAGAAACCGTCCTTCCACTGTTTGCGCACCTTGCCCACTTCCTTGCCCGAACACACGATGCCATCCAGCCCGGCCTCCTGCGCCAGTTCGGCAAGCCGCAGCACATGCGCTTCAGGGCTGCCATTGATCCCGGTGCGGGACAGGTCGTTCGCATCGAGGCTGGTGAGCGTGGTCACGCCCACGACTTTGCATCCTTCGGCAGCGGCGGCCTTGGCATCCTCCATCATGGCGCGCCCGCCGCTGGCATGGACGGTAACGATGGCGGGTTCATAGACATGCACGGCCTGCATTGCGGCGGCGACGGTGTTGGGGATGTCGTGAAATTTCAGATCGAGAAAGATCGGCAGTCCCATATGCGCGATTTCATGCACACCATGTGCGCCATGCGCGCAGAAGAACTCCAGCCCCAGCTTCACCCCGCCAATATGCGCCTTCACCTTCGCGAGCAGTTCCTTGGCCGGCTCGATCTGCGGGAAATCGAGCGCGAGATAGATCGGATTGCTCATTGTTTCAGACGCCGACCGACGGATCGCGGGGGGTGCCGTGCGTGAGGCTATCCCCCGGTTCTGCCGGGATTTGCACAGAATTGTCCACAGGGCCTGTTGCGTCGGTCGCTGCGCCTGCCCCTCCGCCGCTTAGATCGTCCGCGTCGCCGCGCATCTGGACCGCGTTGGAGCGCGCCGCGCTTTCAAGGCTGCGGATGCGGCGGTTGAGGCTCCATTTGACACTGCGGTGATAGGCCCACATCGGCACCAGCCCCAGCAGGAAGGCGATGATGACCAGCGCGGGAACCTTGGTTTCGAGGATCACGTTTTCCCACAGCGTCACCTCAACCGTTTCCCAGTTGAAGAACGAAAAGGCGAGCAATCCGAACAGGATCAGAACCCAGATTATCGTGCGCACTATCTGCATGGGCTTTGCGTCCCTCCCGTTATGCTTTGCCAAGCGACCCTAGGCGATTTACCGCTTCTGTCCAATCTCGGCCGAAAACCGTGCTAGAAGACTCGGGCGAAGATCGTGTCGACATGCTTGAAGTGATAAGCGAGGTCGAACTTTTCCTCCAGTATTTCATGCGGCAAGGCGGCGGTGACATCGGGATCGGCTTTGAGCAGGTCGAGCAATTGCAATTGGCCAGAACTTTCCCACACTTTCATCGCGTTGCGCTGCACCAGCCGGTAGGCGTCCTCGCGGCTCACCCCCGCCTGTGTAAGCGCCAGCAATACTCGCTGCGAATGGATAAGCCCGCCCATCGCATCCATGTTTGTCTGCATCCTCTCGGGATAGATCAGCAGTTTTTCGATGACACCCGTCAGCCGCGCGAGCGCGAAATCGAGCGTGATGGTCGCATCGGGACCGATGAATCGCTCGACCGAAGAATGAGAGATATCGCGCTCATGCCACAGCGCCACGTTCTCCAGCGCGGGCAGGGCATAGGCGCGGATCATGCGCGCCTGCCCTGTAAGGTTTTCGGTGAGGATCGGGTTGCGTTTATGCGGCATGGCGCTCGACCCTTTCTGGCCGGGGGAGAAGTATTCCTCCGCCTCCAGCACTTCGGTGCGCTGCAAGTGGCGGATCTCCACGGCCAGCCGCTCGATAGAGCCCGCGATCACCGCCAGCGTCGCGAAATACATTGCGTGCCGATCTCGCGGGATGACCTGCGTGCTCACCGGCTCTATCGCGAGGCCCAGTTGCTCCGCCACGTATTCCTCAACAGCCGGGTCGATATTGGCAAAGGTGCCGACCGCGCCGCTGATCGCGCAGGTGGCAATTTCAGCGCGCGCGGCGATCAATCGGTCGCGGCAGCGTGAAAACTCGGCATAAGCCTGCGCCAGCTTCAGTCCGAAGGTAACGGGTTCGGCGTGGATACCGTGGCTGCGCCCGATCGTGGGGGTGTACTTGTGTTCCTCAGCACGCACCTTGATCGCGGCCAACAGCCCATCGAGATCGGCCAGAAGGATATCGGAAGCGCGCGCGAGCTGCACAGACAGGGTCGTATCCAGCACATCGGAACTCGTCATCCCCTGATGCATGAAGCGCGCCTGATCGCCGACCTGCTCGGCCACCCAGGTGAGGAAGGCGATCACGTCATGCTTGGTCACCGCTTCGATCGCGTCGATCGCGTCAACGTCAATCGCGGGCTTGGTCGCCCACCAGTCCCACAGCGCCTTTGCCGCCGTTGCGGGCACCACGCCCAGATCGGCGAGCTTTTGTGTGGCGTGCGCCTCGATCTCGAACCAGATGCGAAACTTCGCCTCCGGCTCCCACAGGGCGGACATTTCGGGGCGGGCATAACGCGGGACCATGGCAGGTTTCCTCGATTGGGCGCGGTTCAAACGGTGTGGAGCGCGGCTAGGCGGGAAATGCAGCCCTTGGCAAGGGCGGATGCGGCGAGGCACGCGCGCGGCGCGCCATTGGTGCTTTCAGATCAGACCGCGCGCGCGCAGGCTTACATGCCCCTCGCGCCCGATGATGACGTGATCGTGCACAGTGACGCTCATATGCAGGCCCGCCTCGGCGATCTTGCGGGTGATCTGGATATCGGCACGGCTGGGTTCGGGGCTGCCGCTGGGGTGATTGTGGACGAGGATGAGCGCGCTCGCCCCCAGATCGAGCGCGCGGCCGATCACCTCGCGCGGGTGAATCGCTGCCTCGTCAATTGAGCCTTCGGAGGCGTGATGATCGTCGATCAGGCGGTTCTTGGCATCCAGATACAGCACCCGCACGCGCTCTTTGGTCAGATGCGCCATGTCGATGGAAAGGTAATCCAGCAGCGCCTGCCAGCTTGCCAGCACCGGTTTCTGCAACACTTCGCTGCGCGCCATCCGCCGCGCGGCGATGGCGACGCTTTTCAGCGCGGCGGCGCTCGTTTCGCCCACGCCCTTCACCTGTTGCAATGCGGCCGGGTCGGCGTTCAGCACGCCCGCGAGCGATCCGAACCGCCCCAGCAGCGCCTTTGCCACAGGCTTTGTGTCGCCCTGCCGCATCCCTGCATATAGCAGGTATTCGAGCACCTCGTAATCGGCGAGCGCCTCCGCGCCGCCTTTCAGCAGGCGTTCGCGCAGGCGCGCGCGGTGGCCGGCCCCTGCGATTTTGCCCGCTTCGGATTGGGGCGCAGGGGAGGGCGCAGCCCCTTGGGACACGCCTTTTCCAAAGTCGAAACCGTCAGTATCGTGCACCACACCTGCTCCGGCCCGCATCGGGCGCTTTTGCCTTTTGCTTCATTGCCTTTGGCTGGCGATGCGCGCAAGTGTGCGCGTGATATGGGGTCTTTCGAGGCAGAAAATCCGGAGCGGGATCGCGCCGAGGATGGCGATAGCCAGCCGGCACAGCACAAGCGCTGGCGCTGGCTGCGTTTTGCGCTGTTCGGCTTATTCGCGCTGACAATAGCGGCGGGCTTGGCCACATGGCTTTCGCGCGAGCAGATAGCGGGCAATTTCATTGACGATTATCTGGCGCAAAACAACCTCACTGCCACCTATGATATCGCCCGGATCAGCCCGCAGCGGCAGGTGATCGAAAACCTGGTGATCGGCGATCCGCTGTCACCCAATCTCACGATCAGGCGCATCGTGGTCGAAGTGGAATATGGCTTTGGCGCGCCGCAGATCGGCCTCACCACGGTCGAAGGCGCTCGGCTGTTCGGGAGCTATCGCGATGGCGTGCTGAGTTTCGGCGCGCTCGACAAGTTGCTATTTGCTGACACCGAGGAACCGCAGGGGCTGCCCGAGCTGGACCTGAAACTGATCGACGCCGGCGCGCTGCTTGAAACCGATTATGGCAATATCGGCGCATCGCTCAACGGGTCAGGGATGCTCGATGACGGGTTTGCCGGAAAGCTCGCGGTCACCGCACCGGGAATGGATGTCGAGGGCTGTTCGGCCCAGACGCTGACCGCTTTTGGCGATCTTACCACGCGCGATGGTGCGCCGAGATTTGGAGGGCCGGTCCGACTGCGCAACGCGCAATGCGGCGGAGCGACACTGCAGGCGTTCGATGCGACGGCAAACCTTTCCACCGACGATCGGTTCGCGCGGTTCAACGCCGGACTGAACATGGCGCTGGGACGCTTCACCTTTGGCCAGTACCGGGCCGCTGCCGGTCGCGGCACCGCAAGTCTGACTTACAAGGACGGCGCTCTCAGGCTGAAACACGACGTCGGCCTAAGAAATATCGCCACACCGTTCGGCAGCGTTGCGAGCCTATCCGCCGATGGCACCTTGCGCAGCGCAGACAACTTTGCCCGCAACGATTGGAACGCCGATATCCACGGCGAGGGCGGCGACTTCACCCAGGGCGCAAACGGCGCGCTGGCCGCTGCACGCTCAGGCACTGAGGGAACGCTCATTGCGCCATTGCTGGCAAAGCTCGAACGCAATCTGGCAGCTGCGACCCGGCGCGGGACAATGGATGGCGAGGTGACATGGCGGCTGCACGATGGCGCGCAGTCGATTTTTGTGCCGCAGGCTCGTCTTCGCAGCGCGCGCGGGGAGACGGTGCTGGCCGTGTCGCGCCTGGGCTGGAGCAGCGCCGGAGCATCTGGCACCATGCGCGGAAATTTTATAACCGGCGGCACAGGGTTGCCGCAGATGACCGGGCGGATGGAACAGGACGGCAGCGGCGCGCTGGCCCTGCGGATGACGATGGCGGAATATCGCGACGGCGCAAACCGTCTGGCTCTGCCGCGCTTTTCCATGCGTCAGCAGCCGAGCGGAGACGTGACCTTTTCAGGGACGACCACGGCCAGCGGCGATTTGCCGGGCGGTTTTGTTCAGGGGCTGGTCTTGCCGCTCAACGGCCGGTTCGATACTCGCAACGGCCTGCGCCTTGGCATGCAGTGTGAGACGGTGCGGTTTGCGAGCCTGTCGCTATACCAATTGACGCTCCGGGGCAGGGCGACGCGGCTTTGTCCGGTGGGCGCGCGCGCAATGGTGCAGGTGCGAGATGCCCTGTCTGTTGCCGCGCAGACGCAAAACCTGGCGCTCACAGGAGAACTGGCAGAAACACCCGCCACGATCAAAGCTGCGCGCGCGGTGTTGCGTTATCCCGGTCCGTTTGCGCTGGACGATTTGACAGCTGTTCTGGGGCCGCAGGACAATTTGATATACCTTGATGCCGCCACGCTTACCGGAACGCTGGACGATGAGATCGGCGGCGAGTTTGCCGGTGCATCTGCGCGGCTGGCCGCAGTGCCGCTGGACCTTTCGCAAATGGCAGGCCGGTGGAGCTATGCCGGCCAGTCCCTCAACATCACCGACGCGATCTTCACCTTGACCGAGCGGATCGAGGGGCAGGCACGCTTTGAGCCACTGGTTAGCGAAGGGGCGAAACTATCGCTGGCCGACAACACAATCACCGCAGACGCCACGCTGCGTCATCGGGCGTCGGGTACGGCAATCACCGATGTCCAAATCACTCACGATCTCAACACCAGCAAGGGATCGGCCTTGATCGCCGTGGACCGGCTAACCTTCGGCAAAAACCTCCGCCTTGATGACCTGACCTATCTGGCCAAAGGCGTGATCGCCTATACCGAGGGTTCGGTCAGCGGGACCGGGCGGATTGACTGGACCGGCGACGATATCACCAGCAGCGGCGTATTTCGCTCCGATGGTCTGGACCTGGCAGCTGCATTCGGCCCGATCCGCGGCCTTCGCGGCGAGGTGCGCTTTACCGATCTGATCAACCTGACGACCGCGCCGGGGCAGGTGATCGAAATCGGCGCCGTCAATCCAGGGATCGAGGTCCTGGACGGGCGCGTGCAATTCTCGATGACGGGCGGCGAGGTCATTTCGATCGAAGACGGGCGCTGGCCGTTCATGGGCGGGCAGCTGATCGTGCGCCCCGTCACGCTGCGCTATGGCAGCGAGGAAGGGCAGCGTTACGTCTTTGAAATGATTGCGCTGGATGCCGCAAAGTTCGTTGCCCAGATGGAACTGAGCAACCTTGGAGCGACCGGGCTGTTCGATGGCACGGTGCCCATCGCTTTCGATTCGCAGGGCAATGGCCGGATCGAAGGCGGTCTGCTGATCAGTCGCCCGCCCGGCGGCAACGTCTCGTATATTGGCGAGCTGACCTACGAAGACCTCGGCGCGATCACCAATTACGCATTCCAGTCGCTGCGCAGCCTCGATTACTCCCAGATGAGCGTTCAGCTGAACGGCGATCTGGCCGGCGAGATCATCACCCGGTTCCAGTTCGACGGGATCAGTCAGGGCGAGGGCGCCAGCTCCAACTTCATTACGAAGCGGCTCGCCAGATTGCCGATCCGGTTCAACGTGAACGTGCGGTCTGAAAACTTCTATGAACTGGCAACAATGGTGCGGACGTTCTGGGATCCCGAGGCGCTGCCCGATCCGGTCGACCAGGGCGTACTGAAAGTGGATGGCAGGCGATTCGTTCCGCGTGCGCCCAGTGGGAACCCCCCGGTGCCCCCTGAACCGCCACCAGCAGGCAACCCGACGCCTGTCGAACCTCGCCGCCCCGACGATCTTTCCGTTCAACCTCCAGAAAGCGACAACCTGCCATGAGAGACCAGAATTTGACCGGGCCGTGCGCTGCTGTCACATCCGCGACAAGGGAGATGCGGGGACAGCACATGGCAGGATCAGCGCGGCGAAGGATAATGGCTGTCGGAGCCTTGATGACCGGCGCGGGTGCATTGGGCGGATGCATCAATGTATCCGCGCCCGATGCGCCGATCGTGATCGAGCTCAACATCAATATCCGGCAGGAAGTGATTTACCGGCTCGCAGAAGATGCGGCCAACACGATTGACGAGAACGCGGATATTTTTTGACGGATCCGCGTTCACCCGCAATCGTGCGAGGAGGAATGACAATGAAGATTTTTCGGAACATCGGGCGCAAGCTGTTTCTGCTCGGCGCGGCTATGACTGCGGCAACGGTGGTCGTGGCCACGCCCGCATCGGCGCAGCGCGATCCCGCTTATGCTTCCGCCCGCTCAACTGGAGCGCTGGGTGAAAAGGTCGATGGCTATCTTGGCATTGTCGGGGCTGCGACGCCGCAATTGCAGCGATTGGTGGACGACATCAATATCAAGCGACGTGCGGTCTATGCGCAAAAGGCGCAGGAGAACAACGCGACGCTGGAACAATACGCAATGACTGCGGGTTGCCAGGCGATTGCCCGTACTGTGCCGGGGGAAAAATATCAGGCTCCTGATGGATCGTGGAAAACCCGCACCAGTGAAGCGCCAGTGCGCGATTCGCGTTGTCCCGCGTGATGAGCGATGGCCAGGCGATTGCAGCCTCGCCACGGTTGACTTGAGTTTGCCCCCCTTCTAAGTGGGCCGCGCCCTTGGCGGGCAGCTCTTTGCGCGTGCCTGACGCTCTTTTATGGGAATACAGGCATGAGTGAAGAAAAACCCGCACGGGAATCCATTGCTGAGGATGCGCGGATCGAAGCGCTCGAACAGCGGTTAAAAGCCGCGAGCGAGCGTGAAGAAAAACGCAACCAGAGCCAGGTTCAGCCGGTCGATGCGAATTACAGCAGCGGCAATCGGGTCTTGGCTGATCTGCTCGGCGGGATTCTTGGCGGTGCGGCTGTCGGATGGGCCATTGACTGGCTTGCCGGGACCACGCCATGGGGTCTGTTGGGATGCCTGTTCCTCGGAATAGGTGTTGCCTTCAGGAACATTATCATCAGCGCAAACATGCGCCCCGACGATCAAGGCGACAACCCGGAATGATCCGGAAAATCGCAGTTGATCAACGCGGCGGGCGTTTCACATCAGGGCATTAGGGACCGACGCGACGTGGCAGCCGAACAGGGCAAAGTCGATCCGATGAAGCAGTTCCAGATCGAGCCGATTTTCGGTTCGAACAACTGGGAAATCGCTGGCTTCAACATCGCATTCACCAATTCCGCGCTGTGGATGGCGCTGACAGTCATTCTGCTGTGGGCCTTCGTGTTCGGAGGCATGAAGCGTGAGCTGGTGCCCGGGCGCTGGCAGATGGCGGTCGAAACGATGACCAGCTTCATCGATGATATGCTGGCCGCCAATATTGGTAAAGAAGGGCGCAAATACGTGCCCTATATCTTCAGCCTGTTCATGTTCATCCTGTTTGGCAACCTGCTAGGCCTGTTGCCGATCGGTCTGGTCGGCCTTCACCCATTCACCTTCACCAGTCACTTCACGATCACCGGCGTTCTGGCGCTGATGAGCTTTTCGATCGTGCTGCTGGTCGGTTTCTGGAAGCACGGCTTCCACTTTTTCAGCCTGTTCATTCCGCACGGAACGCCCGCACCGATGATCCCGTTGCTGTTCGTGATTGAGCTGTTTTCGTTCCTGATCCGCCCGATCAGCCTCGCGCTGCGACTGTTCGTGGCGATGATGGCGGGACACGTCCTGCTCAAGATCCTTGCGACCTTCGTGATCGACAGTGTCAACGCTGGCCCGATTTATGGTGCGACCATCGGCCCTGCGGCGCTGATCCTGATGATCGCAATCAGTGCGCTCGAAATTCTGGTTGCAGGTATTCAGGCCTATGTCTTTGCCCTGCTTTCGTCGCTGTATATCAACGACGCAGAAAACCTTCACTAATCAAGTCATACACAAACATTTTTTCCCAAGGAGTATTATAATGGATATGGAAGCCGCCAAGATGATCGGTGCCGGTCTCGCAGCGATCGGTGCAGGCCTCGCAGCTTTGGGCGTGGGCAATGTCTTCGCCAAATTCCTCGAAGGCGCGCTGCGCAATCCGGGCGCTGCAGACAGCCAGCAGGGCCGTCTGTTCATCGGCTTTGCCGCTGCCGAACTTCTCGGCCTGCTGTCGTTCCTCGTGGCCGTGATCCTCATCTTCGTCGCCTAATAGCTTCGATGATGCAGATGGGCGGGCTTTGCGATAACGCAGGCCCGTCCGATCACGCTTACTCACGCGGAATTGCCCGATGCCTCAAATAGATCAAATTCTTCAAACCTTCCCCAGCCAGTTGTTCTGGTTGGCAGCGTTCTTTGGCATCACATATTTCCTGATTGGTCGGGGAATGGTGCCCAAGATTATGGGGACGGTCGAACTGCGTGACAAGCAGATCTCCGATGACCTTGCGGCTGCTCAGGCGGCGCGCGATGCGGCGGATGTGCAGGAAGAAGAATGGCGTCAGCGCGAAAACGAGAACCGCGCAGTTGCGCAGGCTCTGATCGCCGAGGCCAAGTCAAAAGCATCAGCCAGCAGCACGGCGAAGCTCGCCGAGGCGCAAGGTCGACTTGATAGCAAGCTGGCCGAGGCCGAGGCTGAAATCGAGCAGGCGCGCGTCAGCGCCTTGACCGAGATCGAAGGCGTTGCCGCCGATGCCACGCGCGATATCGTCGCCCGGCTTGCGGGCAGCGATGTCGATGAGGCGGACGCCACGCGCGCCGTGAAGGAGGCGCTCGCTCATGCCTGATATGATGATTTTCCTCGCCGCTACCGAGGAAGGAAAAGCCGTTCCGATCGCGCTGGGCCTTGATGATTACGGCTGGGTCGCAGCGGCAATGACCGTCCTGCTGCTGGTCTTTGTCTGGAAGAAAGTGCCCGGCATGCTGGTCGGCGGGCTCGACAAGAAGATCGCGGAAATCCGCCACCAGTTGGATGAGGCAAAGAGCCTGCGTGCCGAGGCGGAGACCCTGCGGGACGAATACGCAACCAAGATCGCGGGCGCCGAAGAAGACGCCGAGGCGATGATGGACGGTGCGCGGCGTGAAGCCGATGCTATCCTGATCAGGGCGGAAGCCGATAGCGAAAAGATGGTCGAGCGCCGCCAGCGCATGGCCGAAGAAAAGATCAGCGCCGCTGAGCGCGAAGCGGTAAACGATGTGCGCCAGCGCGCGGCGGAAGCGGCTACGCGGGCCTCTCGCACCCTGATAGCCGAGCGTCACGACAAAGCGGCTGATAGCAAGCTGGCCGACGAGGTAATATCTTCACTTTAGGCGGCACGGCGCCCCGCTTGGGATCCTGAGCTGGAGAGGGGAAAGGCGGTCCTGGAGAGGGCCGCCTTTCTCGTTTGAACCTGTGTCAGACAGCCCCGTCAGGCGCCCGGCTCGAACACCACTTTACCTACCAGTTCGCGCCGATCCATCGCCTCAAATCCCTCGCGCCAGCGGGACAGCGGCAAGGTGCGGTCAAGGGCGGGATTGATGCGTCCGGCCTCTGCCAGAATGCGAATCGCCCCAGCGATTGCCTGCCCACGCTCAGGAAAGCGCCGCGCATATTCCCCGGCGCGCAGTCCGACGATCGAAAAGCCCTTGATCAGCGGGATATTGGTCGCGATTTCGGCAATGCGCCCGCTGGTGAAGCCGACCACGATTAGCTTGCCACCGAACGCAACGCAGCGGGTCGATTCGTCGAACACATCGCCTCCAACTGGATCGAACACGATGTCGGCGAGGTGGCCGTCAGTTATTTCAGACACCATATCGCGGAATTGCCCTTCGGCGAGGATGACGTGATCCACACTTGTGCCGACTCCAGCCTTCTCCACGATGCGTTCCATCTTCGCAGGGGTTCCCGTCCCCGCTATGACCCGCGCACCCAACGCTATTGCAAGATCGCAGGCGGCAAGGCCCACCCCGCCGCTCGCGCCGTGGACCAGCACCCACTGGCCTTCCCGTAAATCCCCCAGTTCAACCAGCCCGGTATAGGCGGTCGAATAGGCCGCACCCATCGCCGCAGCGTGTGGGAAGTCCATTTGCCTTGGCATCGGCGAAAGAGCGCGCGCCGGAATGCTGGCAAATTCGGCGAAAGCGCCGGTCTTGTTGCCACCCATCACCCGGTCGCCGGGGGCAAAGCCGCTTTGAGGGTCTGCCTCCAGCACCTCGCCAGCACATTCTAGCCCGCTGATGAAGGGTACATCGGGTTTGAACTGGTATTCCCCACGCGTCATCAGCAGGTCAGGATAGTTGAGCGATGCCGCACGCACCCGGATGAGCACCTCGCCGGTCTCGCGGCGGGGCGAGGGAGTATCCACCAAGGCCACGCCGGACAGATCGGCTGACAAATGCTCGACGCGAAGTGCTTGCATGGAAGCCTAGAAATTGTCCTTGGCTGCTCTCAGTGCGGCGAAGGTTTCATACGGTTCGCTGCCGCCCCACCGGGCCATCATCGCCGGATCATCGGCGCGCAGGAAGGGATTGGTCGCAAGCTCGCGCTTGAGCACTGTGGGCACTGTCGCCTCGCCGCGCGCGCGTTTCGCCTTTATCTCGTCAACGTAGTCTTGCAGCGTGGCATTGTCCGGATCGGCGTGGAGCGCGAATCTCGCGTTCGCCTCGGTGTATTCGTGCGCGCAATACAGCGTTGTGGCGGTGGACATGCGCTTGATCCGCTGAAGGCTGTTCCAGAATTGCTTTGGCTCTCCTTCGAACATCCGCCCACAGCCCAATGCGAACACAGCGTCGCCCACGAACGCTATGCCCTCTTCGACGATGTGATAGGCGATGTGGCCGTTGGTGTGGCCGGATACATCGATCACCTCGGCGCGGTGTTCGCCCAGGTTCACGCTGTCGCCATGACTGACTACACGGTCCACGGGTGACATCTTCTCGACTTCCGCCGGGGCAAGGACGCGCGCCCCGGTTGCGGCGACGATTTCCTTGTTTCCGCCAGCGTGATCGGGATGCCAATGCGTGTTCCAGATGTGGGTGATGGGCCATCCCTTGGCCTCAGCCTGGCGCAGGTATTCCTTCGCATCCGGCGTGTCGATCGCGGCGGTGTCGCCTGTCACCGAATTGTGGAGCAGAAATCCGTAATTGTCGGACAGGCAGGGAAATTGATGGACGGTCAGCATGGCGGGCAGTCTACTCCTCGGGCGAAGAATAGGAAAGGCCCGCCTGCTTGGGTAAGCAGACGGGCCTTTCGTGTTATTGTGTCCCCGGTTAAATCTGCGGGTTCACGTGTTCAATCACTCTTCGTTCTTCTTGAGCGCTGCGCCCAGAATATCGCCGAGCGATGCGCCGCTGTCGGACGAACCGAACTGCTGCACCGCTTCCTTCTCTTCGGCGATCTGACGCGCCTTGATCGAAAAGTTGGGCTTTTTCGAACGGTCGAAACCGATGACCATCGCATCGAGCTTGCTGCCAACCTGGAAGCGATCGGGGCGCTGTTCGTCGCGGTCGCGGCCAAGGTCCGAACGCTTGATGAAGCCGGTTGCGCCGTCGTCGCCGACCTGCACTTCCAGTCCGCCATCGCGCACTTCGAGAACCGTGACGGTCACCGTCTGGTTCTTGCGCAGCGAGCCTGCAGCTGCGGCACCCGCTTCAGTCGGAGCACCCTTTTCAAGCTGCTTCATACCGAGGCTGATGCGTTCCTTGTCGACATCCACATCGAGCACGACGGCCTTGACCATCTCGCCCTTGCGGTGAAGCGCCAGCGCGTCCTCGCCCGAAATGCCCCATGCGATGTCCGACATGTGAACCATGCCGTCGACGTCGCCATCCAGGCCCACGAACAGGCCGAACTCGGTGGCGTTCTTGACTTCGCCTTCGACTTCGGTGCCGACCGGGTGCTTATCGGCGAACTCGTCCCACGGATTGCGCTGGGCCTGCTTGAGGCCGAGCGAAATGCGGCGCTTCTCGCTGTCGACTTCCAGCACCATGACTTCGACTTCCTGCGATGTCGAAACGATCTTGCCGGGGTGGATGTTCTTCTTGGTCCAGCTCATTTCGGAGACGTGGACGAGGCCTTCGATGCCCGCTTCCAGCTCCACGAATGCGCCGTATTCGGTGATGTTCGTCACCGTACCGGTCAGCTTCGCGCCAACCGGATACTTTGCGGAGACGCCATCCCACGGATCGCTGTCCAGCTGCTTCATGCCAAGGCTGATGCGCTGCGTATCGGCGTTGATGCGCACGATCTGCACGGTGACGGTCTGGCCGATTTCGATGATCTCGCTGGGGTGGTTGACCCGCTTGTAGCTCATGTCGGTGACGTGGAGCAGGCCATCGATGCCGCCGAGATCCACGAACGCGCCGTAATCGGTGATGTTCTTGACGACGCCGTCGATCACCTGACCTTCAGCGAGGTCGTTGATCAGTTCGCTGCGCTGTTCGGCGCGCGTTTCTTCAAGCACGGCGCGGCGCGAGACCACGATGTTGCCACGGCGGCGATCCATCTTGAGGATCTGGAACGGCTGCGGCACTTCCATCAGCGGGGTGACATCGCGTACCGGGCGGATATCGACCTGGCTGCCGGGCAGGAACGCAACGGCGCCATCGAGATCGACGGTGAAGCCGCCCTTGACCCGGCCAAAGATGCGGCCTTCGACGCGCTTGCCTTCGCCAAATTCGCTTTCGAGCTTGTCCCAAGCAGCTTCGCGACGAGCGCGGTCGCGGCTCAGCATCGCTTCGCCGTCGGCGTTTTCAACGCGATCGACATACACTTCGACTTCGGAACCGACGGTCAGGCCGTGGTCGTCATCGCCGCGCGAGAATTCCTTGAGGGAGATGCGGCCTTCGCTTTTGAGGCCGACATCGATCACGGCCATACCGGCCTCGATCGCGGTGACGGTGCCCTTGACGACGCGGCCTTCAAAGCCATCTTCGCCGGCGCCGCCGAGTTGTTCGTTAAGCAGCGCTTCGAAATCGTCGCGCGTCGGGTTTGGTGCAGTTGCCATAGGTTTGGCGTTTCCTGTATTCGTTTTGCTACCGGCCACCGGTTTTTCCGGGGTCTTAAACTGCTTCCCACGCACCATTGCGAGGGCTGGCAGGGCAAGAGGCCGACCACTGCGCGCCGCCGAATGCGGTCGTGCAGGTCCTCATCAACCAGAATTGATTGGTATGAACGGGGGCGCGCTTAGTCCAGAAACGCCGAAAATGCAAGGCGATTCGCGCTATTTTTCCGGCCCATACACGGCCCGACCACTCGGTTCGTCGTGAGTGCAGGGCGGCTGAAACAGCGCGTACAGCGTCACGGGCGCAAATACCTGCCGGACGAGCAAATTTCAAAGTGGGCGTTGCGAAGAAAAGGTGGGCTGACAATCACTGCTCTCTTAAGGCATCGCCCTCTTAAGGCATCGAACGGGCGAGTAGGAAAGCGTTACGTGCCGCCGATCCCGTCCAGCACCGCCTGCAGCACGATCTCGAACGCCTGATCGCGATCGAAACTTGTCGTGTCGATCACAAATGCGTCAGGTGCGGCCTTCAATGGGGCGTCGGCGCGGTTGATGTCGCGCATGTCACGGGCGACGATGTCTCGCTCGATCTCGCCAAGCGGAATTGCATCCTGATCGCCTGTGTGGTTTGCGATCATTTCCAGCCATCGCCGCCGCGCGCGCTCCTGAACGCTGGCGGTGATGAACAGCTTAACATGCGCATCGGGCGCGATCACGGTGCCGATATCGCGCCCGTCCAGCACCGCGCCGCCGGGTTGATCGGCAAAGGCGCGCTGACGCTCGAACAAAGCCTGTCGCACGGCGGGATGCACCGAAACGCGGCTCGCCAGCCCACCCACTTCCTCCGTTCGCAGTTCCTCATCATCGAGCAATGCGTCGTTGAACCTGCAGGCCGCCAGCGCGTCTTCGGACGAATCGGGGTCGCCATCGCTCATCGCGACCTGTCGCCCGACCGCGCGATACAGCAGGCCGGTGTCGAGATACGGCAACCCCAGATGCTCAGCGAGGCGTTTTGCAATAGTGCCTTTGCCTGACGCTGTGGGTCCATCGACGGCGATGATCATGAGAAGATATCCTTTACCTTGCGGGGCGTCAGGGCGCGGCGCTCTTGCGCTTTCCAGCGATGATGCATCCAGAAGAACCCGGCGCACGCAATCACGAAATTGACCGCGGACTGCCCCCGGTCGAACCGGCCGTCATTCCAGAACAATACCGAACCGGTTGCGAAAGCGACAAGGACGAACGCAGCGATAACTCGGCGGCGAAGGGGATGGTGGGTCAATCGGGGGATCATTGCCGTCGCCCCTCGGTTTGCCTGCGAGAGCGCGCCGCGCGCAGCAGTCCGATAATCGCGATGGACGCCCAGAAGCCCTCCAGCACCAGGCTGGGCCAGTTGGTGTGGACCACCAGCGAGACCGTTAGCAAGGCCGCTCCGGCGAGATTGACGCCGTGCAGGATGAACGGGTTGGGGCCGTCGCTGAACGTGAGATAGGCGTAAGCGCCAATGATGCAGGCCGTCCCGGCAAAGCCGACATAGCTGGCCCAGTCGAGCGCCGCTGCCATCACCCTGCGGCTTCTTCGAGCAATTGCATGAATGTCGGGAAGCTCGTCGAAATTGGGGCGGTGTCGTCGACGCTCACGCCATCGCGGCTCGCAAGGCCCGCCACCGCCATGCTCATGGCGATGCGGTGGTCCAGATGGGTTTTGATCCGACCGTTTGCGGTGCCGCGCAGAGGATCGCCGCCGGTGCCGTGGATCGTCAGCCCGTCCTGGTGCTCCTCGACCCGCGCGCCCGCCGCGCTAAGCGCCTGCGCCATCGCGGCTAGCCGGTCACTTTCCTTGACGCGCAATTCGTCGAGCCCGCTGGTGCGCGTGGTTCCTTCAGCCAAAGCAGCCGCCACGAACAACACGGGAAATTCGTCAATCATGCTGGGGGCATGCGCGGGGTCCACGTCCACCCCGCTCAGCGCGGAATGGCGCACGCGAAGGTCCGCCACCGGTTCGCCGCCGACCTCGCGCCGGTTCAGTTCCTTGATCGATCCGCCCATTGCGCGCAGCACGGTGACGATCCCGGCGCGGGTCGGGTTCAGCCCGACATTCTCGATCACAAGGTCGCTGCCGGGCACGATCAGCGCGGCGACAATGAAAAACGCTGCCGACGATGGATCTCCTGGCACCACGACATTGCAAGGGGTCAGATCGGCCTCCCCGTGGATGCTGATAATGCGCTCGCCCTTGTCCTCATCGACATCGAGCCGCGCGCCAAACCCGGTCAGCATCCGTTCGGTATGGTCGCGGGTGGCGATCGGTTCGATTACCGTAGTGATGCCCGGCGTGTTGAGGCCCGCCAGCAGCACCGCGCTTTTTACCTGCGCGCTGGCGATCGGCAGGCGATATCGGATCGGCACAGCGGGCAGGGCACCGCGCAGCATCAGCGGCAGGGTGCCGCCTGCCGATGCCTGAATGCTTGCGCCCATTTGCGTCAGCGGTTCGATCACGCGGTTCATCGGACGACCTGACAGGCTTGCATCGCCGGTAAATGTCGCGGTCAGACCGTGGCTCGCCAACAGGCCCATCATCAGCCGGGTCGAGGTGCCCGAATTGCCCATGTCGAGCGCCTGCGCAGGCTCCAGCAGGCTGCCTAGCCCTGCGCCGTTCACGCGCCACATCCCGTCGTCCTCGCGGGCAATGTCCGCGCCCAGCTGGCGCATCGCGGCGGCGGTGGCGAGCACATCTTCGCCTTCGAGCAGGCCGCTGATGCGGCTTTCCCCCACGGCAAGGCCCGCAAACATCAACGCGCGGTGGCTGATCGACTTGTCGCCGGGAACCTGCAGAGTGCCGCTAAGGGGACCAAAAGCTGTGAAGGTGTGAGAGGCCATCGGGCTGCGGTCTTTGACAGCGCACACCCCTTCTGGCAAGGCGCGCGGCGCTGCATAGCTGTGACGTGCCAGCTGTGACTGGATCTGGGGCCTTGATTGTGGGCTGGCCCGATCCCAATACATTGCGACTCTGATCGGACCGCCTTGCCGGCGGCCACTTATAAGGATTTCAAATGGCGAAGCCTGAATGGGGTACCAAGCGTTCCTGCCCCAAATGCGGAGAACGTTTCTACGATCTGGGCAAGGAAGACCCGGTGACCTGCATCGAATGCGGTGAGACCTGGACGCCTGAGCCCGTGCTCAAGTCCAAGCAGCCAATCCCGTTCGAGCCGGACGACAAGAAGAAGGACGTGGAAGCGGACAGCGATCTTGGCGGCGATGACGATGATGATTTGAAGGACATCGAAAACATCGACGACGATGATGATTCGCCTGACAACGATGTCGATCTTGGCGGTGATGACGACCTTGGCGTGGCCAAGGGCAAGGGTGACGACGACGACGACGACACCTGATTTTCTCTTGCCTTTCGCGGGGGGGCGCACTAATCGCTGCCCTCCTTGCGAAAGCAGGGCTGCGTCCTTACGCCTTGTGAGGATGCAAATACGATGGTTTAGGGGCCTTAGCTCAGCTGGGAGAGCGCAACACTGGCAGTGTTGAGGTCAGCGGTTCGATCCCGCTAGGCTCCACCATCGAACCATATTCGAAGTCGAAGTTCTGCAACTGGAATTTCGCAACGCTGGCCAACGAGGTTTCGTTCGCCGGCGTTTTTCGCGTTTAAACCTGATCTGGGGAAGCAGAGACGATGTTTGACAATCTGTCCGATCGCCTTGGCAGCGTCTTTGACAAGCTCAAAGGGCGCGGCTCGCTGAAAGAGCAGGACGTGCGCGATGCCATGCGCGAAGTGCGCATCGCCCTGCTCGAAGCCGATGTTGCCCTGCCGGTGGCCCGCCGTTTCATCGACGCGGTCACTGAAAAGGCCGTGGGTCAGGACGTGCTCAAATCGGTCACGCCCGGCCAGCAGGTCGTCAAGATCGTGCACGACGAGCTGGTCGCGATGCTGGGGGGCGATCCCGACGATCCGCAGAGCGTGCATGCAGGCGCCGGGCTGAAGCTCGATGCCAAACCGCCGGTCGTCATCATGATGGTCGGCCTGCAAGGCTCGGGCAAGACCACGACGACCGCGAAACTGGCCAAGCTCATTCGCGAAAAGCACGGCAAGAAGGCCATGATGGCCTCGCTCGATGTCAATCGGCCCGCCGCGCAGGAACAGCTGGCGGTGCTGGGCACTCAGGTCGATGTTGCGACCCTGCCGATCGTCGCCGGACAGCAGCCGGTGGATATCGCGCGGCGTGCGATGGAATCGGCGCGGCTCCAGAACTTCGACGTGCTGCTGCTCGACACCGCAGGCCGCCTGCATGTCGATGAAGCGTTGATGGCCGAAATGAAGGCTGTCTCCAGTGTCTCTGCCCCGACCGAGGTGCTTCTGGTGGTCGATGCGCTGACCGGGCAGGATGCGGTCAACGTCGCGCAGAGCTTTAGCAGCGAAGTGCCGCTGACCGGCGTGGTCCTTACCCGGATGGACGGCGATGCACGCGGCGGTGCGGCGCTGTCGATGCGCGCTGTTACCGGCAAGCCGATCAAGTTTGCAGGCACCGGCGAAAAGCTCGACGCGATCGAGCCGTTCCGCCCCGGCAGCGTAGCCGACCGCATTCTGGGCATGGGCGATGTCGTCAGCCTGGTGGAAAAGGCGGCAGCCTCGATCAAGGAAGAGGATGCCGAACAACTCGCCCGCAATTTTGAGAAGGGCAAGTTCGACCTTAACGATCTGCGTATGCAGTTGAAGCAGATGCAGAACATGGGCGGTCTGGGGATGCTGGCGGGCATGATGCCGGGCATGAAGAAGGCCAAGGCCGCGCTCGCTGCGTCGAACATGGATGACAAGGTTCTGGTCCACATGGATGCGATCATCTGCTCCATGACTTCCAAGGAACGCGCCAACCCCGCGCTGCTGAATGCCAAGCGCAAGAAGCGAGTGGCGGCGGGCAGCGGCACCGACGTGCAGACCGTGAACAAACTGCTGAAGATGCATCAGGAAATGGCGCGCGCCATGAAGCAGATTCGCAAAATGGGCGGGCTGAAAGGCCTCGCAGCCATGTTTGGTGGTGGCGGCCAGGGCATGGGCATGCCCGGTATGCCCGGCGGCGGGATGGGCGGCGGGCTGCCAGGATTGGGTGGTCCCGGCGGTTTTTCTGGCCTGAGCGGACCCAAGAAGAATTAAACAATATCTCTGAAATTCTGATACTTATACTCGAAAGGTAATACATTATGGCAGTTGCAATCCGGCTATCGCGTGGCGGCGCAAAGAAGCGTCCTTACTATCGCATCGTGGTTTCTGACGAGCGCGCCCCCCGCGACGGCAAGTATCTTGAGCAGATCGGCACCTACAATCCGCTGCTCGCCAAGGATGACGAAAGCCGTGTGAAGCTGAACGAGGACCGCGCGCGTTACTGGCTGGGCGTCGGCGCCAAGCCGTCTGACCGTGTGCTGCGTTTCTTCGATGCCGCCGGGATCCTCGAGCGTGCTGCGCGCAACAATCCGAACAAGGCCGAACCGGGCGACAAGGCCAAGGAACGTGTCGAGGAAAAGGCTGAAAAGGCCAAAGCCGCTGACGAAGCCAAGGCCGCTGCCGAGGAAGAAGCCAAGGCCGCAGCCGCAGCACCGGCTGAAGAGCCCGCAGCCGAGGAAGCTCCCGCAGCCGATGAAGCTCCCGCAGAAGAAACTGCAGCCGAAGCTTCCGAGAATGAGGCAACCGGCTCGGTCAAGACCGAAGAAACAGCCGAAGCTGTGGCCGACGCGGTCGCAGACGTAACTCCTGCTGACGCGACCGACGAAGACAAGACCGCGATGGCCGAACAGGCTGCCGAAGGTGGTCCGGCGGAAGACAAGCCTGCTGACGATGCTGGCGAAGAAAAGTCAGAGGGCTGATCACCCGATGCCAATGCCCGTTCGCGCTGAGCTTTTAGAAAAACTTGCCTTTCGCAAGGCTTTGAAAAGCAAGCTTTTGACAGGTTCAGGGCGAACGGAGCATCGGACATGAGCGACAAGCCAATCCAGCTTGCCGCGGTCAGCGGCGCTCATGGCATAAATGGTGAGGTGCGCCTCAAGCTGTTCGGGGAGGGCGTCGAATCGCTCTCCCGGCACAGCGAGTTTGTTGCAGACGTGCCGGGCGGCGTTCTGACGCTCAACAAAATCCGCTCCGATAACAAGGGCGGCGCGGTTGCGCGCTTTGCCCAATGCACCAACCGGAGCGAGGCCGAGCGGCTGCGCGGTACCGTGCTGAGCGTCTCGCGCGGGGCGTTGCCCCCTCTGGCCGAGGGCGAATATTACCACCGCGACCTGATAGGCCTCACCGTGCGCACCGATGCAGGGGTTGTTGTGGGCCGGGTGATCGCGGTCGAGAATTATGGCGCAACCGACATTCTCGAAATCGAGAAAGATCCCGTGCCTGAGAAGGGCATGAAGGCCTTCATGGTGCCGATGACACCGCAGGCGGTGATCGAATGGAATGCAGAAAATCTTGTGATCGTGAGCGATTTCGCCGACGAGTAGCGGCGATGGCCACGCATATTGCCTCACATGCCCCAGCATCTGGCGGACCGCAGGACGAGGCACTGTGGCACCGGATTGAAACCCATCACATCGGTCCCGCCGATGCCGAGCTTTCCTTTGCCGTCCGGCTCGCCCGCGAAAACCGCTGGAGCGCCGAATATGCGGAGCGGGTAATCCATGAATACCGGCGGTTCTGTTATCTCGCCTGCACTGCGGGAGCCGAGGTGACGCCCAGCGATGCGGTGGATCAGGCATGGCACCTGCACCTGACCTACAGCCGCGATTATTGGCAGGTTTTCTGCCCGGAAGTGCTGCTCACCGATCTGCATCACGGTCCCACGAACGGGACCAACACCGACCGCACGCGGTACTACGAGCAATACGCCGCCACGCTGCGCGCCTATGAGGATGCGTTTGGCATGGCGCCGGCGCCCGATATCTGGCCCGATGCCCGGCGACGCTTTACCATTGATCCAATGTCTTTTCGCGTTAACCCCGCCGATGCTATTGTGCTGAAGCGAGCCCAGGCAATTGCACTTGGCGTGTCGCTCGCAGTGCTGGGAATGGCCGCGGGTTGGCTGGCAGGAGGAGTTTTGTGATGCAGATCTTCGCTACATGGACCGGTCCGGATTTCCTCGCCTTTTATGCCGTGATGCTGGCCACCTGCATTACGTTAAGCGTCTGGATACCAGCGAATATGCGCCCCCCGGGGCGGATGGCTGAGATTGACGATGCCGAGGAGCTGGCGGTCCTTTCCGGCGGAGCGCCGCGCCACGCGCTTACGGTTCTGGCCGATCTGGTGGCGCAGCGGGCGATCAGCCCCCTGGTGCGCGGAAAGCTGTATGCGACTGTCGGACCTTCCGGGCACGGGCAGGCGGCGTCGGCGGTGCTGCGCAAGGTTGGGGACATCACGCTCGGCGATGTGCGCCGCACGCTGCAAAGCCATGCCGACACGATTGCGCACGATCTGGCGCGGCGTGGCCTGCTGATGCGCGAAGGTGACCGAAAGCGGCTGCGCTTGATCAGCGTTGCGCCATTTGTGGCCCTGTTCCTGATCGGTTTTTACCGGCAACAGGCGGGGTCTGCCGAAGGGGAGCCGACCGGCTTTCTGATCGCGCTGATGGGGCTGACGGTGGGCTGCGCAGTCGTGCGCCTCGCCACAATCAATCCGCGAACCATTGCCGGGAATAAGGTGCTGGATGGCTGGTACAACCGCGCATCGCGATTGCGCCGGGCTCCCGAAAGCAGCGAGGCGGCGCTGGCGGTTTCGCTGTTCGGCACAGCCGTGCTGGTGGGAACGCCGTTCGAATATCTGCACGCGGCGAAGCAGGGCGCGGCTTCGGGTTCTTCGGGTTCTTCGGGCTGCGGAGGCGCGAGTAGCAGTGACGGCGGATCGGGCTGCGGTGGGGGTGGCTGCGGCGGTTGCGGGGGTTAGCGCATGGGCTTAGGGCGCTTGCTGTGACCAAACCTCTCGAAACTCTCAACGTCGCCATCTGTCAGGCTTCGCCGATACCGCTCGATTTTGATGGCGGGATTGAGAAAGCGACCCGGCTCGCGCGTGAAGCGATCGAGGGCGGCGCGCGGTTTGTGGCCTTTGGCGAGACGTTTCTTGGCGGCTATCCGCTGTGGCTCGATGAGGCTCCCGGT
>JBBRVR010000006.1:0-61446 GCA_038246695.1 Sphingomonadales bacterium | reverse complement strand
GCGGCGATTTGAACTACGCCTGGCCCACCGCGGAAATCGCGGTGATGGGCGCCAAGGGCGCAGTGGAGATCATCTTCCGTCAGGACCGCGGCGACGCGGCCAAGATCGCCGAAAAGACCAAGGAATACGAAGACCGCTTCGCCAATCCGTTTGTGGCGGCGCAGCGCGGGTATATCGACGAGGTGATCCACCCGCACTCGACCAGGCGGCGGATTGCGCTGGGGCTAAGGAAGCTGCGGACGAAGCAGTTGGAGAACCCGTGGAAGAAGCATGACAATATTCCGCTATGAGCAGGAAAACGCGCGAGATTAGGTTGGAGGCCGAAGAGCGTTGGCCTACGCTCTATCAATTCTTGGGCGCCTATTGTCATCAGGATTGGCCTGAAGACTATGGCACGCCTGAAGATGCAGTGGATGCAGCGATTGCTGATTACTTGCTGCCTATGCGCCAGCAGGTTCTCCAGGAATGGAGGGATTGGAATTCAACGCGCGGTGCTGAGTTTGATCCGCGCTTAGCGGTCACTGATGGTTTCGGCGTGAATGTCTATTTCAAAGAACATTCCGATGCTCGGCAATTCATGAACATGGTCTACGACAAGCTCATCGTCTCTGTGCGGAATGAAACTAGCAAGGACTGGAAACCATGAAACTCGGCCGTCTTAACCACATCGGGGTCGCCACGCCCTCCATCGCGGACTCCATCGCGTTCTACCGCGGCGTTATGGGCGCGACGAAAATCCACGCGCCGTTCGACCTTGAGGAGCAGGGCGTGAAGGTCTGCTTCGTCGACACCCCCGGTGTTGACGGGGCGATGAACGGCACGCAGATCGAACTGATCGAACCGCTCGGCGAAAACAGCACGCTCGCGGGCTTCATCGCCAAGAACCCCTTGGGCGGGCAGCATCACCTGTGCTTCGAAGTGCCCGACATCGCCGAGGCCCGCACCGAGTTCGAGGCGCTCGGCAAGCGCATCCTCGGCCCCACCCGCATCGGAGCGCACGGCACCCCAATCTTTTTCCTCCATCCCAAGGATATGCAGGGGATGCTGACAGAGATCATGGAAACGCCGAGAGAAGGCGCGCATTGGTCCAACTGAACCGCCTATCAAGAGAGAACACATGCCCACTTACGAAACCATCCGCGTCGACGCCGAAGGGCCGCTGACCACGATCACGCTCAACCGGCCTGATCGCCTCAACGCCATGCCGCCGCTGATGGCGGACGAGATCGGGCAGGTGTTCTATGATCTTGGGACCGGAGAAACTGGCGCGCGAGCGGTGCTGATCACGGGGGAGGGCAAGGGCTTTTGCTCCGGCGCGGACCTTTCCGCACGCTCGACCGACAGCAAGGGCGGCAGCCATCAGGCGCTGACCCGGCATTACAACCCCACCATCAATCAGGTGATGCGCGCCGATGTGCCGGTGATCTGCGCGGTCAATGGCCCGGCGGCGGGTGTGGGCTGTTCGCTCGCACTGGCGGCGGATTTCACCATTGCCGGGAGGTCCGCCTATTTCCTGCAGGCCTTCGTCAACATTGGCCTTGTCCCTGATGGCGGATCGACGTGGATGCTGGCCCGCGCCATCGGCCGCGCCCGCGCCACGCGCATGATGATGCTGGGGGAAAAGATCGGCGCGGCGCAGGCGGAGGAATGGGGCCTCATCTACAAATGCGTCGATGATGCTGATTTGCTGACCGAGGCGCGCGCGCTGGCGGAAAAGCTCGCGAACGGTCCGACTGTTTCCTATCGCCACATCAAGCGCAACCTTGCCGCCGCGCTGGATGGCACCATGCAGGATGTGCTGATGGCCGAGGCCGAGGCGCAGCGGATCGCAGGTGCGACCGCCGATGCGCGCGAGGGCGGAATGGCCTTCCTGCAAAAGCGCAAGGCTGAGTTCAAGGGGGCTTAAACGCAAACGACACCCCAGCCCATGCTGGGGTCTCTGGCGGCGTGCGATGCCAGCTTCCGCTGGCATGATGATTGTGCTTAGACAATTCGCATGACTCAAAAACCAACCCCCGCCGACTGGGAAGCGCTTGCTGATGCGGAATCGCGCGGCCGCGATCTCACGTGGCACACGCCCGAAGGTATTGCCATAAAGCCGCTCTACACGGCGGAAGATCATGCCGATTTCGACCCCGGCCTGCCCGGGCTCGCGCCGTTTACGCGCGGCGTGAAAGCCAGCATGTATGCCGGCCGTCCTTGGACGATCCGCCAGTATGCGGGCTTTTCCACCGCCGAGGAATCCAACGCCTTTTACCGGCGTAACCTTGCCGCCGGGCAAAAAGGCTTGAGCGTCGCGTTCGATCTTGCCACCCACCGCGGCTATGACAGCGATCACCCGCGTGTGGTCGGCGATGTGGGCAAGGCGGGCGTCGCGATTGATACGGTCGCGGACATGGAAGTGCTGTTCGACCAGATCCCGCTCGATACCATGTCCGTCTCCATGACGATGAACGGCGCGGTGATCCCGGTGATGGCGTTCTACATCGTCGCAGGGGAGCGGCAGGGCGTGGCCGTCGAGAAGCTGTCGGGCACGATCCAGAACGACATTCTCAAGGAGTTCATGGTCCGCAACACCTACATCTACCCGCCCGAACCCTCGATGCGGATCATCTCCGACATCATCGCATATACCTCGGCCAACATGCCGAAATTCAACAGCATTTCCATCAGCGGCTATCACATGCACGAGGCCGGGGCGACTGCCGTGCAGGAACTGGCCTTCACCATTGCCGATGGGAAGGAATATGCCCGGCGCGCGATGGATACGGGGCTGGATATCGATGCATTCGCCGGCCGCCTCAGCTTCTTCTTCGGCATCGGCATGAACTTTTTCATGGAGATCGCCAAGCTGCGCGCCGCGCGCACGCTGTGGTACAGGGTGATGGACGGACTGGGGGCAAAGGACGAGCGCTCCAAGATGCTGCGCACCCACTGCCAGACCAGCGGCGTCAGCCTGGCTGAGCAGGACCCCTACAACAACGTGATCCGCACCACAGTTGAGGCGATGGCGGCGGTGCTGGGCGGAACGCAATCGCTCCACACCAATGCGCTCGATGAAGCGATTGCGCTCCCCACCGATTTCAGCGCCCGCATCGCGCGCAACACGCAGTTGGTGCTTCAGGAAGAAAGCGGGATCACCAATGTCGTCGATCCGCTGGGCGGGTCGCACTATATCGAGGCGTTGACCGCCACGCTGGTAGAGCAGGCCGAGGCGATGATGGCCGAGGTCGACGCGGCAGGCGGGATGACCGCCTATGTCGCCACCGGCGCGCCCAAGGCCGCGATTGAGCGCGCGGCGGCAGAAAAGCAGACCGGGATCGACAAGGGCGAGACGGTGATCGTCGGCGTAAACAAGTACCGCAAGGACAACGAAGACCCTATTGAAACGCTTGATATCGATAACCAAAAGGTGCGCACCGGCCAGATCGCCCGCCTCGCCAAGGTCCGCGAAGCGCGTGACGAGGCCGCGTGCCGCGCGGCGCTGGCTGCGCTGACTGCGGGCTGTGCGGCAGACGAAAACGTGCTGGCGCTGGCGGTGGATGCCGCGCGCTGCGATGCGACTCTGGGCGAGATTTCAAGCGCCATGGAAGAGGTGTTCGGTCGTCACGATGCAACGCCAAAGCCGGTCAGCGGCGTCTATGCCAGCGCCTATGAATTCGACCGCCGCTGGGCACAGGTGACCGATGGTGTGGATGCGGTGGAGCGGCGATTGGGCCGCAAGCCGCGCATCATGGTCGCCAAGATGGGACAGGACGGGCATGATCGCGGCGCGAACGTGATTGCCAGCGCCTTCAGTGACATGGGCTTCGAGGTTGTCTCCGGGCCTTTGTTTCAGACCCCCGAAGAATCCGCCGCGATGGCACTGGAGAAGGACGTCGACGTGGTCGGCGCGTCCAGCCTTGCAGCGGGCCACAAGACGCTGATCCCCGAATTGATCCGTCTGCTGAAAGAGGCCGGCCGCGCCGATATCAAGGTGACGGCGGGCGGTGTGATCCCGGCGACCGATTACGACTTCCTGCGCGATGCCGGGGTGCAGGGCATCTACGGCCCCGGCACCAACGTGGTGGAAGCGGGAGCGGATATCCTGAGGCTGCTTGGACACAACATGCCGCCGCCCGGAGACTTGGTGGGCGAGGGGCTGGACGAGGCGGCGGAGTGATTTTGAGGACGCCAGAGAAGTTCAGCTTGCCTGACGCAGTTGGGTTCGTTGTTAAAGCGACCAAGGCACTTAGGGAATGTTATCCCAATTTAGGGCTCAAATTTACTCCAGACGGTAAATTCGTGGGCGATTTGGGCGAAGCAATCGCAGTTGAGATGTTTGGGGTTGAATTGAAGCAAGGAAGAGGCATTGACGGCTATCTCGGCGAGATACCCATCCAAATAAAGACAACAGGCCGACCTAAAGGCGGAGCAGCATTTCGACCAATCGATGAGTTCCATCCCAAAAAGACTCACCTGATTGTGTATTTCATCGATTGGAAAAATGCCGAAGGGGAACTGATCTTCAATGGCATGGAAGCACTTGTCCGACCCGATTGCAAAGGAGGGCAGAGAGAGGTCTCCCGGCAGAAAATGCTCAAGACTGATACAAGCGGCACAGAGCTGAAGATTAAAGAAGATTTTCGAAACAGGTATATGATTCCATGACCCACCCCCGCACCGACTGGACCCGCGACGAAATCGCGGCCATCTTCGACCTGCCGTTCACCGAGCTGCTGTTCCAAGCCGCCACCGTCCACCGCGAATATCACCCGCCAAGCCAGGTCCAGCTGTGCACCTTGCTCAGCATCAAGACCGGGGGGTGTCCGGAGGATTGCGGCTATTGCTCGCAGTCGGTTCATGCCGACAGCGGCGTAGAAGCGACCAAGCTGATGGACGTGCAGGCCGTGCTCCAGCGCGCGGCGCAGGCCAAGGATGCAGGCTCCCAGCGGTTCTGCATGGGCGCGGCGTGGCGCAATCCCAAGGACCGCGACATGCCCGCGATTGTAGAAATCGTGCAGGGCGTCGCCGCGATGGGGCTGGAAACCTGCATGACGCTGGGGATGCTGGAGCCACATCAGGCGGATATGCTCGCCGAGGCAGGGCTCGATTACTACAACCACAATATCGACAGCAGCCCCGAATATTACGAGCGCGTCATCTCCACCCGCGATTTCCAGTGCAGGCTCGATGCGCTGGATCATGTGCGCAAGGCGGGGATCAATGTCTGCTCCGGCGGGATCGTCGGCATGGGGGAGACGCGCGAGGACCGGGTGGGCTTCGTCCACACGCTCGCGACCCTGCCGCAGCATCCCGAAAGCGTGCCGGTCAACGCGCTGGTGCCGGTGAAGGGGACGGTGCTGGGGAATATGCTGGCCGGTACGCCGCTGGCGAAGATCGACGATATCGAGTTTGTCCGCACGGTCGCGGCGGCGCGCATAACCATGCCGATGAGCATGGTGCGCCTGTCCGCTGGGCGCGAATCCATGTCCGAGGCGACGCAGGCGCTGTGCTTCATGGCGGGCGCGAATTCGATCTTCACCGGCGACAAGCTGCTGACCGCGCCCAATGCAGGCGATGACAGCGACGGCGCGCTGTTCGCCAAGCTGGGCCTGACCGCGCTTAAGGGTGAGGAGCCTGCGAGGGCGTGCAGGGAGAAGGCGGCGGCTGGGTGACCCGCGCGGGCGCATGACCCTCGGCTTTAGCGTCGACACGCTGCTGCCAAAGGCGCGCGGGGGCGGGCAGCTTCGCATGGGGCTGGTCAGGCTTGAGGAGCGCGAGTGGCTCCAGCCCGAACCCGACCTTGCGGCTCGGAAAACGGCGTTTGCGCACTATCCCGAAGGCGTCCAGCTGACCCCCGAAGCCACCGCGCCGGGCCGTGAACTCGCTGCGATGCTGGGCGTCACCGGCGCGCTCCCGCACGCAGCGCTCGCCGCGCACGAGGATATGTGCCTGCTCACCTGCGCGGATGGTGAGGATCAGTACCGACTGATCGGAGCCGCCGTGGCATGGCCGACAGACTGGCACCCCAAGGACAAGATCAGCCTGCCGCTGCGTGCGCTGCATGCGCCAATCGCGGGGTATGAAGAGCAGCTGGCGACCGGCGTCGACCGGTTCATGGACACGCTCAAAGCCGGGCCGATCTATGGGCGGTGCAACTGGTTCATCGCTGCCACAGGCGCGCGCCGCTGGATCGCCGATGCGCCGCCTGAGCAAGCCTTCGCCCATGTGACGCGGGACAATGCGGGCGATACGCTGTTCGTGCGGTCCGAACGCCAGACGCTGCGCCGCCTGCGCGATACCGGCGCAATCCTGTTCACAATCGGTGTGTATGTGGAGCGGCTGGGTACGCTCAGCGCCAGCAATATCGCGATGCTGGCTGCCGCGGTTCAGACGCTGGTGAACGGGGAGGGTGACCGGCGCGGCGCGCCCGCCTATGCACACGCTCTCACCACCTATGCCGGGCAAAGGATCACGTGATGCTCCAAATCCTCGCTCCCGCTCTGCTTATGTTGCACCCGATGCCCGGCGCGGCACCGCCCAATCCGGAATGGAACTGCGATGATCCGATCCGCCAGCAGGAGATGAACTGGTGCGCCGGGCAGGAATATGCGGCGGCTGATGCTGCACTGAACGCCCAATGGAGCGTGACTTCGCAGAAGATGAAGGAACGCGACGAAAGCCTGAAACAATACGCGCCGGATGGCGATGGCCGGCCCGGTTATTTCGAAACCCTCCTGAAGGCACAACGAGCGTGGATCGAATACCGCGACGCCCATTGCCGCAATGATGGGTATTACGCGCGCGGCGGCAGCATGGAGCCGCTGCTGGTATCCACCTGCAAGACCGCACTGACCAAGGAGCGAACACGCCAACTTGCAGAGCTGGTGAGCACCCCTCAATGAGTGCCCTTCGCGCCAGCTTGCCCCTGCGACGCCAAGGCGGCATAGGCGGTGGCGCATCCAAGCGCATATGAGACCGGAAGGGACGGCTTTGTTTTCCAAGATCCTGATTGCCAATCGCGGCGAAATCGCCTGCCGTGTTATCCAGACTGCGCGGAAAATGGGGATCGCCACCGTTGCGGTCTATTCTGACGCGGACGCGCGCACTCCCTTCGTTCGCATGGCGGATGAGGCAGTGCATATCGGCCCCGCGCCGGCGGCTGAAAGCTATCTGATCCCGGAAAAGATCATCGCCGCTTGCAAGGAAACGGGCGCTGAGGCGGTGCATCCGGGCTATGGTTTTCTTTCCGAACGCGCGAGCTTCGTCGAGGCATTGGCGGCGGAAGGCATTGCCTTCATCGGTCCGCCTGCTTGCGCCATCGCGGCAATGGGCGACAAGATCGAATCGAAAAAACTCGCGAAGAAGGCGGGCGTCAATGTCGTCCCCGGCTTTGTCGGAGAAATCCGCGATACCGAACACGCGGTCGAGATCGCGCAAGGCGTCGGCTATCCCGTGATGATGAAGGCCAGCGCCGGTGGCGGGGGCAAGGGGATGCGCCTTGCGTGGTCGGAAAAGGACGTGCGCGAAGGGTTCGAGGCGACCAAGCGCGAGGGGCTCAACTCCTTTGGCGATGACCGCGTTTTCATCGAGAAATTCATCGAGAACCCGCGCCACATCGAAATTCAGATCCTGGGCGATCAGCACGGCACCATCCTTTATCTGAACGAGCGCGAATGCTCGATCCAGCGGCGCCATCAAAAGGTCGTCGAGGAAGCGCCATCACCGTTCGTTACGCCGAAGATGCGCAAGGCGATGGGCGAACAATGCGTCGCGCTGGCCCGCGCGGTGGATTACCACTCCGCCGGGACCGTCGAACTGATCGTCAGCGGCGCGGATACCACCGGCGAGAGCTTTTATTTCCTCGAAATGAACACCCGGCTTCAGGTTGAGCACCCGGTGACAGAAGCGATTACCGGTATCGATCTGGTGGAGCAGATGATTCGCGTGGCGGCTGGTGAGAAACTGGCGATGACGCAGGACGATATCGGGATCGATGGCTGGGCGATCGAAAACCGCGTCTATGCCGAAGACCCCTATCGCGGGTTCCTGCCCTCGACCGGGCGGCTGATCCATTATTCTCCGACCATCCCCGGCTGGAGCGAAGACCCGCACGTCGCGGGCAAAGCCCGGCGCGGCGTTGCGCACGGTGCGGGCGGGGTGCGCGTGGACGATGGCGTGTTTGAAGGCGGCGAGGTCAGCATGTTCTACGACCCGATGATTGCCAAGCTGATTACCTGGGCTCCGACGCGCGAGGAAGCTGCGGACCTGCAGATTGAGGCGCTTGATGCGTTTCGGATCGAGGGAGTGGGCCACAATGTCGATTTCCTCAGCGCGATCATGCAACACCCGCGCTTTCGTGCAGGCGAGTTGACGACCGGCTTCATTGCGGAGGAATATCCCGATGGCTTCACCGGCGCGGCTATCGATGCGGAGAGGCAACGAATGCTCGCCGCGATCTGCGCAGGCAACGAGTTTACGTGGCAAAGCCGCGCGCGCAGCATTTCGGGACAGTTAGGCGGGGCGAATGCCAATGGCAATGCGCCGCGCGTCACCTCCGACTGGATGGTCCGCATCGGCGATACCCGACACGAGGTAATTCTGGGCGATGGCCATGCGATGGTCGACGGCATCCGGGTCGAGGGGAATTGCGACTGGCTTCCGGGCATGTCGCAGGCGACCGCGACCACAGCCATGGGCCAAACGTATGGCCTGATCGTGGAGCGTGATGGCGCGCATTGGATCGTCACTACGCGCGGCGCGGCGACGCGGGCGCTGGTGTTGCCGTTGCGACTGGCCCGGCATGAAAGCCTGATGATCGACAAGGTGCCGCCCGATCTTTCGCGCATGCTGATCTGTCCGATGCCCGGAATGCTGATGAAGCTGCACGTGGCAGAGGGTGATGCGGTGCAGCCCGGTCAGCCGCTTGCCACGGTGGAGGCGATGAAAATGGAGAACATCCTGCGCGCCCAAAACGAAGGCGTCATTGGAAAGATCAATGCCAAAGAGGGCGAAAGCCTTGCGGTTGACGCGGTGATTCTCGAACTGGAGTGATCCGCTGCACCAAGCCGTTCATAGTTGGAGACAAACTTGTCCCAATTCGGATGGCCTACAATCTTCGTTCACTGTTTTCCTTGGAGAAACGCGAACAGAGGATGGCGTGTATGAACAATCGGTCTGGTCAATTTCCCGGTAATCTACGATCCTTCGCTGGCTGGACTGGGATGATTCGCCCGTTCAGCCATCTTTGGTCCTTCTGTCTTTGAGGTATTGGGTTATGGCAAGGAGTGGTACTGGCTATTTCGACCGCAAGGGGCATTTCTACAAAACGCCCCGCGATGCTACCGCCAGCGATCTGGCGGCGCTGCTTGGGCAGATTGGCGATGGCGAGAGCCTTGCGCCAGGTATCGCTCACAAACTGCTGGAACGGCGCCCCGAGATAGAGGCGCTGTTTGCCGAGCATGATGCGATGATGGTGGAAGCTGAGAAAAACATCGTCACCGAAATCGGCGGCAAGGTGGCAAAACTTCCGACGCGCCCGGCGATTTAAACCGCTTTCGCGTGTGGGCAGAGCTGGATGTGGGGCCGGGCCTGTTTCCCGGCAATAGCAAAGCCAATGATCCAGCCTTCACCATTGTGCAGGCCGCCGATATTGTCGGCGGGCACATGATTTCGGGCTAGGAAATCACTTTACTGATGGGCGGGATCGACAGATCGATGAAGCGCGTCATGCGCGCCTCAGCTCCCGATCCAGAAATACCTCCACATCGTGCAGGTCCACATCGCGCGCGAGATAAGCCGCACCGATTCCGCGCAGCAGCAGAAACGGCAGGGTTGCGCCTTCGGCCTTCTTGTCATGGCGCATGTGATCGACCAGTCGCGCACCGTCGCATGCCATACCCAAGTCGGCAATTTCGGATGGCAGTCCGCTGGCCGATATGATCCGGGCTACGCGCTCGGCATCGTGTGGGACCAGATCCCCGCGCCGAGCGGAATATCCCGCCGCCAACACCATCCCGAGCGCCACCCCTTCGCCGTGCAGCAATCGGTCGCCAAAGCCGGTCTCCGCTTCCAGCGCATGGCCAAAAGTGTGCCCCAGATTGAGCAGGGCGCGGGTGCCCGTCGTCTCGCGCTCATCCTCGGCAACGATCCGAGCCTTCGCGCGGATGCTGGTGGCGATGGCATGGGCGAGCGCGTCCGGATCGCGCGCCAGCACAGCGGGGCCGTTCGCCTCCAGCCAATCGAAGAACGCGGCATCGCCCAGCAGCCCGTATTTCAGCACCTCGGCATAGCCTGCACGCATTTCGCGGTCTGGCAGCGTGCCGAGCACCAGCGGGTCGATAAAGACGGCAGCGGGTTGATGGAATGCGCCGATCAGGTTCTTGCCCGCGCGCGTGTTGATCGCGGTCTTGCCCCCGACCGAGCTGTCCACCTGCGCCAGCAGTGTAGTGGGAATCTGGACGAACCCGCAGCCGCGCTTTGTCACGGCGCAGGCAAATCCCGTGAGGTCACCGACGACCCCGCCGCCGAGCGCGAACACGTGATCGGAGCGGGTCACGCCAAGGGCCAGCAGCCAGTCGGTCAGCCGTTCCAGAACGCCCCAGCTCTTGGCGTCCTCACCCGGTTCGACCACAAACCAGTCGGCAGTGAACCCTTCGCGGTCGAGTGCGGCGCCAATCTGATCGCCAAACAGACGGTACGTATTGGTATCGGCAACGAAGGGCACCGTGCGATCCCCTCCATAAGATGCCAGCCAGTCCGCCGCCAATGCTGCCAGATCGGCCAGCAGGCCTTCCTCGATCACCACATCGTATTCGCGACCGGCCAACTCCACCGCAATCGTCTCGCGCACGCTCATCCCAGCCAATCCTTTATCCCCGAAAGTATCGCGCGCACGGTATCGGTGTGGGGGCCGTTGTCGCTCCTCACGCGGACATGCGATTGTGCATAAAACGGCTCGCGATCGGTGTGCAGACGAGTCAATATTTCGCGCGGATCGCCCGTTTTCAGCAGCGGGCGGTGATCGCGGCGTGATGTGCGATCCACCAGTGTCTCGATGGCGCAATCGATCCACACCGCAATGCCGCGATCAAGGATAAGTGCGCGTGTTTCCGCGTCGATGAACGCGCCGCCACCCGTCGCGATCACGCCGGATCGGTCCTCCATCAGGCGCCCGATGACGCGGCGCTCGCCATCGCGGAAATAGGCCTCGCCAAACTCCTCGAAGATTTCGGCGATGGAACGCTGTGCGGCCTCCTCTATCGCATCGTCTGCATCCACGAATCCGTATCCCAGCACCGCGGCGAGCCTCCGCCCGACGGTCGATTTGCCGACACCCATCAGGCCGACCAGTATGATCGGGCGATCAATGTGCGCGCGCAAGTGCGCGATGTCGGCATCGTCGTGCGCGGTGCCGCTTGCGGGCAGACTGATGGACGCGTCGGTCATTGCGAAACGGCCTATAGATGGGGTAAGGCGCGCGCAACACGCAGCAAGGGTCACAGGTCATTTCATCATTGTCTTCCAGTTCGCGGCGGTCTTACAATTTGCGACGCTCTTCGAGTTCGCGGCGTAGCGGGTTTGCGCAACCGTCCAATGCAAAGCGGCGCTGGGGCCTGATCGCCCTTGCGGCAGGCTTGGCAGTGCTCGGCCTTGCGTGGATGGATGGCGGGGAAGAGCCGATCCATCCGATCGTTCAGCCCGTGGCAGCGCCGGGCGCGGCTCCGGCATCTGCGGCGGAACCGGCGACATGATCCGGGCGCGTTGGCTGGCTGCCGGTGTTGCGGGCGCACTTGGCGGGGCAATGGTGAGCGGGCTGGCGATTGCGCAAAGCTCTCCTGAATCGATCCTGCCGCCGGGTTTTGACGATCCTGCGCCTGCGCCCTCGCCAACGCCGCGCCCTGCACCGACACAGCGGCCTGCGGCTGGACCCACCACCGCTCTGGCACCCTCCGGCCCTTCAACCGCACCTACGCCAATGCCCGGCACTGGCGTGCCTGCTGCGAACAACGTGCCAAGCGATCTGCCGCCCATACCCAGCACCAACGGAGAGCGCCTGCCAAGACTTGGTGATCTGGAAGACCTCACCACTGACCAGCTTGACGAATTGCTGGGTCTGAAGCCCAAATTCGATATCCCACCGGCGGCGCGTCGCTCGCTGGACGAGGTCGGGCTGCTCGCCAGTGAAGAGGGCGGGTTTGCCGCGGGCAGTCTTGCCGGGCAACCGGCATCGCTGGTGCGCGCCATGCTGGCGGGGACAGGCACGCCGCTGGTATCGCGCTGGGGCCACATTCTGGTGCGCCGCGCGCTGGTGAGCCGGCTGTCTGCGCCCGGTGCGATGGACCCGGTGGAATTCGCCACCCTGCGTGCAGGTGTACTCAACCGTATGGGTGAATACGCCGCGACCCGATCGCTGGTGCAGGACGTGGATACCAGCAACTGGTCACAGCCGCTCGCCGATGAGGCACTGACCGCCTATATCGCGGCGTCCGATCCGGTTGGGGCCTGTCCCTTTGTGCGACTGCAAAGCAGTAAGCCGGAAAACCCGCAATGGGTGATGCTGTCCGCCATTTGCAATGCCTATGCGGGGGAAAGCGCGCTTGCATCGTCACAATTGAGCGCGGCGCTGAACAGGCAGATTGCGCCTGCGATCGACGTGCTGCTCGCGCGCCGGTTTGCAGGGGCGGCCGGGCAGTCCCGGCAGTCCGTTCAAATCGAGTGGGAAGGGGTCGATACGCTCAATCCCTGGCGGTTCGCGATGGCCAATGCAGTGGGAGAAACGATCCCTGATACGCTGCTGGAACAGTCCGACCCATTCTATGCCCGCGCCGGGGCTGCAACTGCGATGTTGCCGCTGCAACGCCGCGCTGAATATGCCCAGCGCGCAGGGCAGGAAGGCATTTTCTCCGCGCAGGCGATGGTCGAACTCTACAGCGCGATCTATGCCGACGAATCGATTAGTGGCCCGATGCAGGAGCGCGCGAACAGCCTTCGCACAGCCTATATCGCGCCCGATGCCGCGACGCGGATTGCTGCGATGGAGACCCTTTGGAAAGACGGCGCGGCTGACGCTCGTCATTGGCCCATCGTGCTGACCGCCTATGCCGCCGCGCGCGTTCCGCCTTCGGCGCAATTGTCTGACAAGGCGGGCGTGCTTATCGCGTCGATGCTGACAGCCGGGCTGGACCGCGATGCGGCGGCCTGGAAACCGATCGTCGAGGAGGGCAGCCTTGGCTGGGCCTTGCTGGCCTTGGCCGATCCAGCGGGCGAGATCGCATCATCGGGCGGGATCGATACGTTCATTGATGAAGATACCAGCGCAAATCAGCGGCGTTCGCAATTCCTTGTCGCAGGCCTTGCCGGGCTGGGCCGGGTGGACGCTGGCACCAGCAGCGGCTTCGATGATAGTCTTTCGCTCGGACTGACGCGTCAGACGAAGTGGGCGCGGATGATCTCTCGCGCCGCGCAGGTGCGCAATCCGGCGATGGTCGCGTTGCTAGCAGGGCTGGGGATGCAGGGCGATGACTGGTCGCAGATGACGCCGCTGCACCTGTATCACATTACCTCTGCATTGCGGCAGGTCGGGCTGGAGGCGGAGGCCCGGATGATCGCGGCGGAGGCCGTCTCGCGCGCCTGAACTCGTGTCGAGCGCGGTTGCAGCCTTTCTCGATATGCTGAGCGCCGAACGCGGCGCGGCGGCCAACACGCTGGCAGCCTATGCCCGCGATCTGGCCGGCGCGCAGGAGCTGATCGGCGATCTGGCGCAGGCTTCGCGAGTGGATGTGGCAAAGCTTTCCGCGCACTGGGCTGCACTGGCCCCATCCACGGTCGCGCGCAAGGCATCGGCGTTGCGGCAATTTTTCGGCTTTGCACTCGATGAAGGCTGGCGCGAGGACGATCCCTCTGGCGCATTGCCCAATCCGCGCGCGCGCCGCCCGCTGCCCAAGCTGCTCAGCCATGATGCCGTCGGTGCCCTGTTCGGAGCCGCCGAGGCAGAGGCCCAAAGCGGCACGGCGGTAAAAGTGCGGCAACTGGCGCTGCTCGAACTGCTGTATGGTTCGGGCCTGCGCGCCACCGAACTGGTTGCCCTGCCGCTGAATGCCTTGCCGCGCGATGCGCCGGTGATGACGATCACGGGCAAGGGCGGTGCCTCTCGCATCGTTCCGATCAGCGATCGCGCGCGCGATGCGCTGCGCCAGTGGCAGACGGTGCGGCCCGATAACCCGGCCTCGGCATTCCTGTTTCCATCGCGCGGGGGAAAGCACCTTACCCGCGTGCGATTGTTTCAGATGCTCAAGGAATTGAGCGTGCGCGCCGGGCTCGATCCGGCGGGGATCAGCCCGCACGTTCTTCGCCACGCCTTTGCCACGCACCTGCTGGAGGGCGGGGCGGACCTTAGAATGTTGCAAACGCTGCTCGGCCATGCCGATATTGCCACCACGCAGATCTACACCCACGTCGATGCAGCGCGTCTGGTTGAGTTGGTGAATGCGCGCCATCCACTGGGTGGAGAAAGCGCGCGCGGGAAACAGGTTGCCGCGCGCAGACGTTCGGACTAGCGCAAGTCCCATGATTTCCTACCTCGAATTCGAGAAGCCCGTCGCCAACCTTGAAGAACGCATCGCAGAATTGCGGGGCGTGGATGCTCATCATGGCGTGGATGTTGCGTCAGAGATTGCACGGCTTGAAAACAAGTGCGTGGAACTGCTGGCAAGCACCTATTCTTCGCTGACGCCGTGGCAGAAGACGCAGGTCGCGCGGCACCCGCAGCGCCCCCATTTCCGCGACTATGTCGCTCACGCATTTGAGGAGTTCGTGCCGCTTGGCGGTGATCGCTGCTTTGGCGATGATCTCGCGATCATGGGCGGATTTGCGCGGCTGCGCGGGAGTGGTGAGGACACCACTCGCGTGATGCTGATCGGGCATGAAAAAGGGCACGATACGCAAAGCCGCATTCAGCACAATTTTGGCATGGGCAAACCCGAAGGGTATCGCAAGGCGATCCGCCTGATGGAACTGGCGGGGCGATTCGGCCTGCCGGTCATCACGCTGGTAGACACTTCGGGTGCCTTTCCGGGGATCGAGGCCGAGGAACGCGGGCAGGCCGAAGCCATCGCCCGGTCAACCGAGGCGTGTCTGGCCCTGCCGGTACCGATGGTATCTGTGATTGTGGGCGAGGGCGGATCGGGCGGAGCGGTGGCGCTGGCCAGTGCCGAGCGCGTGCTGATGTTCGAACACGCGGTTTATTCCGTCATCTCGCCCGAGGGTTGCGCCTCGATCCTGTGGCGCACTTCGGAAAAGGCTCCCGAAGCGGCCGAAGCGATGAAAGTGACCGCGCAGCATCTCAAGCGGCTCGGCGTGATCGACCGAATCGTAAAAGAGCCTCTTGGCGGGGCGCATCGCAATCCCGAAGCCGCCGCGCGTTCACTGGGCACGGCACTGTGCGAGGAGCTGGCGGAACTGGATGGACTTCCCAGCGATAAACTGATTCGCATGCGCGAGGAGCGCTTTTTACAACTGGGTGGTTGAGCGTTTTACGATGGTTTGAGGAACCCGAACGGCGCGTGGGAATTGTTCTGTCTAAAGAGCAATAACTTAATGCAGAGGGGTCCACATGACCATCGCCACAAAAACTTATCGCCGTTTTCCCATGCCTGAACGCGCTCGTCGCCAGTCCCGACTGGGTCCGTATGGCCGCATCTGGGCGATTTCCGCAGGCGCATTGACGCTTACCGCCTGTGTTGGAGCCGGTGGCCCGATACCGTCCGCCTCGACCCCGATCACGCAGACAGAAGCGAAGCAAGGCGCTGAATTCCATCCGCAATTGCTCGCCCAATTTGGCGGCGCGATGACCGGGCCGCAGGCGACCTATGTCGAGCAGGTGACAAAGAATGTTGCGGTGCAATCCGGCCTTGGCGGTGCGCGCGAAAGTTTCACCGTCAGCCTGCTCAATTCCCCGGTGCACAATGCCTTCGCGGTGCCCGGCGGGTATGTTTACACCACGCGCCAGTTGGTGACGTTGATGAATAACGAGGCTGAATTGGCCGCGGTGATGGGGCATGAGGTCGGCCATGTGGCCGCGCGCCATTCGCAACGCCGCCAGCAAGCCGCGCAGCGCAACCAGATTGGCGGACTGCTGGGCGCGATAGCGAGTTCGGTCCTGCTGGGCGACAGCTCGATCGGCAGCACGATTTCGCGCGGTTTCCTGCAAGGATCGCAATTGCTGACGCTGAAGTTTTCGCGCTCGCAGGAGCTGGAAGCGGATGATCTGGGCATCCAGTATCTCACCCGCGCAGGCTATGATCCGCGTGCGATGGGCACCGTGCTGGCCAGTCTGGCGGCGCAGAATTCATTGGATGCACGGGTGCAGGGCCGCAATGCGAGCGTGCCTGAGTGGGCCTCGACTCACCCCGATCCCGCTAGTCGCGTGCAATCAGCACTGGCGAAAGCTCAGTCGCTGGCCACCGGCACGACCAATCGCGACACGTTCCTGACGCGAATCGATGGTCTTTTGTATGGCGATGATCCCGAACAGGGCGTGATCGAAGGCAGCCGGTTCATTCACCCCGATTTGCGGCTGTCCTTCACCGCGCCCCAAGGGTTCTACATGGTCAACAGCACAAGCGCGGTCAGCATCAATGGCCAGAGCGGGCAGGCGCAATTGACCACGGCGGCATATGGCGGGGATCTGGACGCATACATCCGCAAGCAATTCGCGGCTCTGGGCGGGCAGAACAGCACACTTGTCCCGCAAGACATTCAGCGCACTACGGTCAACGGCCTTCGCGCAGCGGTGGGCACGGCGCGAGTGAACAATGGCAACAGCCAGGTTGATGTCGCGATTTTCGCGTATGAATTTGCGCCCAATCAGGCGTTTCACTTCCAGGCAATCGCCCCGGCGGGCCAGATCGGCACATTCAACGCGATGTTCCAGTCGATGCGTCGGATCACTCAGTCGGAGGCGGATGCGGTCGTGCCACGGCGTATTGATGTGGTGACGGCGCAGCGCGGCGACACCATTGCAAGCCTGTCGCGGCGCATGGCATACACTGATAACCAAGAAGCGCGGTTCAGGGTTCTGAACGCGCTAGGATCGGGCGAAGAGCTGCGCACCGGGCAAAAGGTTAAACTGGTCGTGCGGGCACGCTGAGCGGTTCAGCCGCAACGCTTGTTGAAAGCACAAAAAAAGGCGGCGGGGAAATTCCCCGCCGCCCTTCTTTCTGGTATCGGCTTCCGTAATTTACGGTGCCGTCGTGCCGGGCTCCATCGAGGTCGCGACGTTGTCGAACGTGCCCTGGACGTTGTCGCCGACAGCGCCAAGCGCGGTGATCATTGCAACAGCGATCAGAGCAGCAATAAGGCCGTACTCAATTGCGGTGGCGCCTTCTTCGTCACGGACGAGGTTTTTGAAAAATGTCATTTGTAATCTCCTGGTTATGGTCTTCGGTACCCGTGCCCGTCCTGGTTGGGGAGCAGACAATGCTTGGTTTAGTGAGCAACTCTTGCGAAAATGCTAATCCGCAGCCTTTCAAAAGAGTTAAGGTTGCATCACTGTCGCTACGTTTGAGCTGATCTCGTCGTAATTCCTCGTATTCGCTCCCGCTACTGCCTGGATTGCTACGATAGAGACGATGACCACCAAACTTAGTATCAGTCCGTATTCAACGGCAGTGGCACCCCGATCGTCGGTTCCAATGTGCTTTAGGAATTTCTTTAAATCCATGGTTCCACCCGTCTGCTACGTTGCTGACACTCATCAAAATCGGCTCAGGGTCTTAACAATTGGTTGAGAGCGAGCGTTCACGTGGAAAAAATACCGACACAGGCCCTGCACATATGCTGGTGGTGGCGGCGGCATTGCGGCGACCGGATGGCCAATGGCTTATGCATCGCAGACCTTTGGAAAAGCATCACGGGGGCTTATGGGAATTTCCGGGGGGCAAGGTGGAACCGTCTGAAATGCCACAAGAAGCGTTGCGACGTGAACTTTTGGAGGAATTGGGAATTACCGTAGGCGAAGGCGATTGCGCTCCGGTCTCGTTTGCCGAGGAGCCGCCCGCTGATAACCGGCAGGCGATTGTCATCCTGCTTTACACAATCGACCACTGGGAAGGCATTGCGCATTCGCTGGAGGGCGGGGCGGTCGGCTGGTTCACCCCTGCAGAAATTGCAGAGCTTGCAAAACCGCCGCTCGATCAAAAACTGGCAGAGGGCCTGTTTGCAAAAGATTGAAGAACCGACACAGAAGGGGCAAACAGCTATTGCCAAGCTGCGCAGGCACACTTATGCGGCTGTCCTTGTTGTGCACCCGTAGCTCAGCTGGATAGAGCACCAGACTACGAATCTGGGGGCCGGGCGTTCGAATCGCTCCGGGTGCACCATAAAAAGCCCATCCTCGAAAAGAGGGTGGGCTTTTTTAGTTGGGCACGGACCCTACCCCTGTTGCGCAGCCAAAGTGAGCCACAGCCCGCACTGGAAATCGCGCCGATCATGGCTATAATTCAGGGTGAGCGGTCACTGAAACGCCGCCATCTTTATCAAGGAACACTGACCCTGATGAACTATCAGCACGATCATGACGAGTTCGATCCCGAGAACCCGCTAGGCAAACCCGATGTCCCCGACGAGGTGCAGGAGGCTGTTCGCACACTGTTGCGCTGGGCAGGTGACGATCCGGACCGCGAAGGTCTGCTCGACACGCCCAAGCGGGTTGGCCGGGCATGGCTGGAATATTGCCAGGGCAACAAGGAAGACCCAGCCATCCATCTTTCCCGAATATTCGAGGAAGTGGGCGGATATGACGAGATCGTCCTGCTGAAGGATATTCCATTTCAGTCGCATTGCGAACATCACATGGCGCCGATCACCGGCAAGGCCCATATCGCCTATCTGCCGGACCAGAAAGTTGTCGGCATCTCGAAACTGGCGCGCGTCCTGCACGGTTTTGCCAATCGCCTGCAGGTGCAGGAACGCCTGACCGCAGAGGTTGCCCAGTGCATCTGGGACAATCTTGAACCCAAGGGTGTGGCAGTCGTGATCGAGGCGGAGCACGGTTGCATGACCGGCCGCGGAGTGAAGGTGCACGGCGTCGGAATGCTCACCAGCCGGGTGCTGGGCTGCTTCCTTGACGATCACCGCAGCCGTCAGGAAGTCATGAGCCTGATGGGCTATTGATTGCGCGTGCGCTCTCAGTCAGTGTCGATGCGGACACGAACTGTCGCACGGTTTCGCCCACTGGACGCCGGTTTTGATTTGGCGACTTTGGACCCACCACGTTCAGGAGCCAGAACATGTATCGATCCCACGCTCTGAATTTCATGGCAATCGCTGCACTCGCCAGCATCCTTGCGGCCTGCGGTGGCCAAACAACAACCACAACCGGCCCGGAACCTGCGGTGATCAAGGAGCGTGAGAAAAACTTCAAGGTGATCGGCAACACTTTCAAGGCGATCCGAGGGCAGCTTGAAAAGGACAGCCCCGACCTTGCGGTGGTCGCCGATGCGGCGACGGACATGAACGCCGCCGCGCTCAAGATCGAGGGATACTTCCCCGAAGGGACTTCGCGGGCAGACGGCTATGACACCGAAGCGCTTCCCACGATCTGGGAAAAACCGGAAGAGTTTGCAAAGGCGAACACCATGCTGGTCGATGCGAGCGCAGAAATGATTACCCTTGCGCAGGGGGGTGACGTTGCGGCTGTTGCCGCGCATGTCGGCAATATCGGCAAGACGTGCAAGAATTGCCACGACACCTTCCGTCTCGACGATAAAAAATAGGGTGGGCGCGCGATGAGCGACGCGCGCACCATCCGGGTATGGGACTGGCCGCTGCGTCTCACCCATTGGGGTTTTGCCGTGCTGATCCCGTTTTCGTGGTGGGCGGCGGAAAATTCGCACTGGGCATGGCATGAACGCAGCGGGCTGACCCTGCTTGGCCTGCTGGTGTTCCGGATCATCTGGGGCTTTATCGGCCCGCGCACGGCGCGGTTTTCACAATTCGTGCATGGACCCTCAAAGGTCATCGCCTATCTCAAGGGCGCGAGGATACTTGGCGCGGATGCGATCGGGCACAATCCGCTCGGCGCATGGAGCGTGGTCGCGCTGCTGGCGGTGATGCTGGTGCAGGTGGGGATGGGGCTGTTCGCGGGTGATCCGTATGATGGTCTGACGGGGCCGCTCAACTCGCTGGTGGGCGTGATGACCGCCGACATGCTGACCGAATGGCACGAGACGTTCTTCTGGGCTGTAGCGGGAATGGTCGCGCTGCATCTGGCTGCGATTGCGTTTTACGCTGTGGCAAAGCGCAACAATCTGGTGGCGCCGATGATTACGGGAAAGCGGGTAGTCGATATGCCGGTGGAAGGGATAACGCCGCCGTCTCTCCCCAAGGTTGCACTCGCCGCCGCGGTTTCTGCTGGTGTCACCATCTGGATCGGGCTGGGCGCGCCGCCGCTGACCTGACGTGCGCGTTTTCCTACATGAAGCATATCTGACAAAGAAAACGCGCCCGCATCCATCGTAATGGGGATGCAGGCGCGCTCTTTGATATTGTCGATATGCGCGAAGATTTTACAGAAGTGTCAACTTCGCCAATTCGCCTGAAAGCATAAAGAATTCAGGGGATCACGGCGAAAAATACCGGTTGGCGCAGTGTCAACTTCGTCATGCAATCAGGCTGCGGTGCGGCTTACATCTGGCCGAGCATGTGCTCCGCGCTGGAAACCTTGAAATCGCCCGGCGCTTCGACGTTGAGCTGCTCGACCACACCATCGTTGACGATCATCGAGAACCGCTGGCCACGCTTTCCCATGCCAAAGCCCGAACCGTCCATCGTCAGGCCGATCGCTTCGACAAATTCGGCATTGCCATCGGCCAGCATGGTAATCTCGCTCGATCCGTTGGCCTTGTTCCAGGCGCCCATCACGAACGCATCATTGACCGCTGTGCCCACGATCTCGTCAACGCCTTTTGCCTTAAGGGCGGCGGCCTTATCTACAAAGCCGGGCAGATGCTTGGCCGAGCAGGTCGGCGTGAACGCGCCGGGAACCGAAAAGAGTGCTACTTTCTTACCGGCGAAAAATTCGGACGCCTGCACCGGCTGCGGTCCTTCGGCAGTGGCTTTCACCAGCTTAACATCGGGGAGTTTGTCGCCTACGGAAATTGTCATTGCGTAATATCCTTATCGTTACGGGGGATGGTGCGAACGATATAGTCGGTGTGCACGGCGCGGCAACAATTACAGATATAAAGATAAGTTTATATTTGCCTCTGAAGGGCACCGCCGCTAGGGCGCGGGCAAGACTTTACCGGAGACAGATTATGGCCACCGCCGCAGCAACGCACGAATACATCATCAAGGATATCGGACTCGCCCAGTATGGCCGCGACGAGATCCACATCGCTGAAACCGAAATGCCGGGCCTGATGGCGCTGCGCGAGGAATTCGGCGCCGCACAGCCTCTCAAGGGCGCCCGGATCACCGGTTCGCTGCACATGACCATCCAGACCGCTGTGCTGATCGAAACGCTGGTGGCGCTGGGTGCGGAAGTTCGTTGGGCGACGTGCAACATCTTCTCGACGCAGGATCACGCCGCCGCCGCGATCGCCGATCAGGGCATCCCGGTCTTCGCGATCAAGGGTGAGAGCCTGGCGGATTACTGGGATTACGTCGGCCGCATCTTTGACTGGGCGACGGACGAGAACCACGATCTGACAGCTAATATCATCCTTGATGATGGCGGCGATGCAACCATGTTCGCCCTGTGGGGTGCGCGCATGGAAGCGGGTGAGGAAATGCCTGCTCCAGCCAATGCCGAGGAAATCGAATTCCAGCGCGCATTGAAAGCGTATGTCGCGGCAAAGCCGGGCTACCTCACCAAATCGGTGAAGAACATCAAGGGCGTGTCCGAAGAAACCACCACCGGCGTCATGCGCCTTTATCAGATTGCCAAGCAGGGCAAGCTGCCTTTCCCGGCGATCAACGTGAATGACAGCGTCACCAAGTCGAAGTTCGACAATCTTTACGGCTGCAAGGAATCGCTGGTCGATGCGATCCGCCGCGCCACCGATGTGATGCTGGCGGGCACGGTCGCCTGCGTTGCGGGTAACGGCGATGTCGGCAAGGGTTCCGCACCCAGTCTGCGCGATGGCGGCGCGCGCGTGATGGTGACAGAGATCGATCCGATCTGTGCGCTTCAGGCGGCGATGGACGGATTCGAGGTCGTCTCGATGGATGAGGCGGTGAAGCGCGCCGACATCTTCGTCACCGCAACCGGCAACGAGGACGTGATCACCGGTGAGCACATGAAGGCGATGAAGAACATGGCGATCGTCTGCAATATCGGCCACTTCGACAGCGAGATCCAGATTTCCGCGCTGGACAATTACAAGTGGAAGGAAATCAAGGAAGGCACCGACATGGTCACCTTCCCCGAGGGCAATTCGCTGCTGATTCTGGCCAAGGGCCGCCTCGTGAACCTGGGCTGCGGCACCGGCCACCCCAGCTTCGTGATGAGCGCCAGCTTCACCAATCAGGTGCTGGCCCAGATCGAACTTTTCACCAAGTCCGATGAATACAAGAACGATGTCTATGTTCTGCCCAAGCATCTGGATGAGAAGGTCGCTGCGCTTCACCTTGAAAAGCTGGGCGTGCAACTGACCAAGCTGAGCCAGAAGCAAGCCGATTACATCGGCGTGCCGAGCGAAGGCCCGTTCAAGCCGGATCATTACCGTTACTGATTTGTGCGCTTGCGATTGGGCCATTGCCCCGTGCGGTTTGGCACAATCACCGGGAAAAGAAGGGCCCTCGCAGCACTGCGGGGGCTTTTCGTGTCAACGCGTGTTGCATCGCGTCGCAGCGCAGCATAGCTGCTAACCTATGGAAATCAGCCCGATCACGGTTGCACTCATTGGACTGATGTTGGCCGCATGGACCGCAGCGGCGGCGGCGCTGGTCTTGCGCTCGGGCTCAAAGGTGCGCAGGGCCACGGCGTTGCAGACCTCGCTGAGGCGGATGCAGAGCCTGCTGGATGTCGCGCCCGCAATCCCGATGCTGATCCGGGTTGATGGCCGGATCGAAGCACCCGAGAGGCTGGCACGCTGGCTGGGCTTTGCGGAAATGCCGGCCTATCTCTCGGAACTCGCCCGCGACGGTGGTTTCAGCGCGGCGCAGGTAGAGGCGCTATCGGCCAAGGTTCGCCTGACGCAAAAGAGCGCCTCACCATTTCAGATGTCGCTGGCTTTGCCCGGTTCGGGTCGCACCCTGGCGCTGCATGGCGCACTGGCCGATCCGCAGGTTTCGCCCGGAGGGGCGGCGCTGGTGTGGGTTTTCGATTTCTCCGAAAGCGAGGATGAGCTGAGCCGTCTGCGCCAGACCGCCGCGCGCGCCGAAAGCGATTTTGCCGCCCTCATAGGCCTGATCGAGGCAGCGCCCATGCCGATGTGGTTTCGCGGGCAGGACATGCGGCTGCAACTGGTCAATCAGGCCTATGTCGATGCGGTCGCCGCTGGCAGCGCCGAAGCGGTGGTGCAGGGCCAGATCGAGCTCCTCGAAATCGATCAGGATCGCACCCCCGCCGATATCGCCCGCGACAGCCTTGCCCGTCAGCACAAGGCCGAACGCACCGTTGCCGCCACGCTGCATGGCGAGCGGCGCATGCTGAAGGTCAGCGACCTGCCGCTAGGTTCCGACGGGGTGGCGGGATATGCTATCGATATCGAGGAACAGCAGCAGGTGCGCCGCCAGTTTCGGGCCTATCGTGATGCCCAGCGCGCAATGCTGGATCAGCTCAGCATTGGGGTTGCGCAATTCGATGGCAATGAGCGTCTGACTTACGCCAACCTGCCGTTTCGCCGCCTGTTCGAGCTGGGCGCGGGTGTGGGCGACGGGACCGAGGCTGGTCTGATGGCGTTCGAACGCTTCCTCGCTGATGCGCGCGAACATGGGCGCACGCCCGAAGTGCGCGATTTTCCCGAATGGCGGCGCGAGCGCATCGAATGGTTCGGCCTGCCCGGCACACAGGAGGAAAATTGGCCGCTGCCCGGTGGAATCCATCTGCGCGTCGTTGCGCAACCCATGCCCGATGGTGGGCTGGTGATGATCGTGGAAGACCGCACCGAAAGCCTTGCCCTGTCTGCCACGCGCGACACGTTGCTGCGCACCCGCACCGCGACGCTCGACAGCCTGTTTGAGGCGCTGGCGATCTTTGCCCCCGATGGGTCGATGCAATTGTGGAACCGCAGGTTTGCGCCGACCTGGGGGCTGGAGCCGGAATTGCTCGATACCCATCCCAACGTGCAGACCCTGCTCGTGGCGATTGGTGCCAATCTGCGCCAGCCGGGCGACGCGGAACAGATTGGTGCGGTGATGCGTGCGGCCACGCTCGACCGGCGCGAGAAGGATGGGCAGGTCGAACTCACCGACGGGCGCAGCCTGCGCTTTGCCGGGGTACCGCTGCCCGATGGAAACGGCCTGCTGACCGTGCTCGATATCACGGATTCGCAGAAGGCGGAAAAAGCTCTGCGCGAGCGCGCTGTTGCGCTGGAAGAGGCGGACGCGGTCAAAACCCGGTTCCTGTCCAACATGTCCTATGAATTCCGCACTCCACTCACGACGATTGGCGGCTATGCCGAAATGCTGGCGAGCGGCGCGGGCGGGGAACTGACCCCGCAGGCTGCTGAGTTTGTGGCAGCGATCCTTGCGTCCACGGCGCGACTGACGGAACAGGTAGAAAACGTGCTCGATCTATCGCAGAGCGAGGCGGGGCTGCTGCCGATCAGCAAGGAAAAGATCGACCTGCTGCCGTTTATCACTGCCCTTGTGCGTGAGCGCGAGACGGTGATCGTCGAGGCTGGGCTGGGGCTCGATTTGAAGGGCAAACGCGGCTGTTTTGCTATGGCAGATGCACGCCAGATGCGCCGGGCACTGGGTAATCTGCTCGACAATGCGATTGCGGGCACGCCGGAGGGCGGCCACATCCTGATCGAGATACCCCGGCCAGCCAAGGGCGACGAATGGAGCACCGCCATCATGATCACGGACAACGGAACCGGCATGAGCGCGGATGAGCTTGGCCGCGCGCTGGGCGGCTTGCGAGAGGATGGCGAAGGCGGTGCGGAACCGCGCATCGGGCTTGGCATTCCGCTCGCCCGGCAACTGATCGAGGCGCATGGCGGGACGCTGGACCTCGCAAGCGAGGAAGGCGCAGGCACAACCGCGATCATCCTGCTTCCATGAACGATTCAGCGCGCATTGCCCTGCGGGACCTTGCGGCAATGCAAAGCTATGGCGCGCGGCTCGCGGGCCTTCTGCGAGCGGGCGATGTGGTCGCGCTTTCGGGCGGGCTGGGCGCGGGCAAGACCACCCTGGCGCGCGCGATTATCGGCGCGCTGGGATACACGCAAGAAGTGCCTTCGCCGACCTTCACCATTATCGAGACCTACGATGCACCGCCGCTACGACTGCCGGTGGTTCACGCTGATTTCTACCGGCTTGAAGACCCGGCGGAATTGCGCGAGATCGGAATTGATGAATATCGCGAAGGCGCGGCCCTGATCGCCGAATGGCCCGATCGTGCCGGCGGCTTTTCCGATGAGCCCGGTTGCCTCTCCATTGAATTGCAAACTGCGGATGAAGGGCGAATTGCGATTGCTCGCGCAGGGGCGGATTGGCTAGGGCGGCTGCCATGAACGGTTTCGCGATGAACGAACTTCCCGGTGGATTGCACGATTTCCTGCGTGACGCGCAGTGGGACGGGGCAGAAATCGACGTGATCCCCGGCGATGCCTCGTTCCGGCGATATTTTCGCCTGCGCCGGCCTGCGGGCGATAGGGCCATGCTGATGCACGCCCCGCCACCGCACGAAGATCCCGAACCCTTCCTAAAAGTCGCGCAGTGGTTGCAAGATCACGGAATGCGCGCCCCCGCGATCTATGCCAGCGACCCGGCGCGCGGCTGGGTGCTGCTGGAGGATTTCGGCGATGACCGGATGCGCGACTGGCTGGATGCCAACCCGCATGGCGAACACGCCGCCTATGCGACGGCAATCGATGCTCTGGTTGAACTGCATCAGCGCCCCGCCGGACCGTTCCCGCCATACGACATGGCGACCTATGGACGTGAGGTGGCACTGTTTACCGAATGGTTCTGCCCCGCCCGGGGGCTGTCGGTGGATGCGCCCGCATATATGGATGCATGGCAAAACGCGCTTGCCCCTCTGCTCAGCGACACGAGGCCGCGGGTTACGGTGCTGCGCGATTACCACGCCGAGAACATCATGTTGCTGGGCGATCCGAGCGACAATGCGCCGCAGGGTCTGATCGATTTTCAGGACGCGCTGGTCGGCCATCCGGCCTATGATCTGGTGTCACTGCTGCAGGATGCGCGTCGTGATGTCTCACCTGAACTGGAAGCCGCCATGCTGGAGCGATACCGGATGCAAGCGCGCCCAGATGAAGCATTCGATGCAGATTATGCGCTGCTAGGGGCGCAGCGCAATGCCAAGATTGTCGGCATTTTCTCGCGCCTTGATCGGCGCGATGGAAAGCCGCGCTATCTTTCGATGATCCCGCGCGTATGGGCGGCGCTGGAGCGCGATCTGACGCACCCCGCGCTGGAGCCGGTGGCGCGATGGTTCGATGCCAACATCCCCGATGAAATCCGTCACGCGCATGGCAGGATTGGCGCATGAGCGCCTCGCGCCAGCTCGCCAGCGACACCGCGATGATCATGGCCGCCGGGCTTGGCAAAAGAATGCGCCCGCTCACCGCGACCCAGCCAAAGCCGCTGGTGCGCGTTGCGGGAAAGCCGCTGATCGATCACGCGCTTGATCGGCTTGCCGATGCGGGGATTTCAAGCGCGGTGGTCAACGTGCATTACCTCGCTGACGCGCTGGAGGCGCATGTGCGCGACCGTGTCGCGCCGCGCGTCACAATCTCGGACGAGCGGGACACGCTGCTGGAAACGGGCGGGGGAATGATCAGAGCGCAGGCCCACCTGCCCGATCCGTTCTTCTGCCTCAACGCCGACAACATCTGGCTCGACGGGCCGCAAAACGCATTTCTCGATCTCAGTGCCCGCTGGAACCCGGATGAGATGGACGCCTTGTTGATGCTTGTCCCGCATATCCGCGCGGCCAATTTCGCCGGGCAGGGCGATTTCTATATGGACCCGCTGGGCAAGCTTTCGCGCAGATTGCCGGGCCGCATCGCGCCGTTCATCTTCACCGGCATTCAACTGGTGTCACAGCGATTGTTGCGCGATGCGCCCGGCGGCGCGTTTTCTACCAACATCCTGTGGAACCGCGCGATTGAGGAGGGCCGTCTGTTCGGCGCATCTTTTACCGGCCAATGGTTTGAGGTTGGCACCCCGCAGGCGATTCGCCCGACCGAAAATGCGCTTCAGCGTGGCTAAGGAAACGCCAGAGCTATACTCGATTGCCGCCCATCGCGGCTTTGCCGATGCGCTGGTTGCAGGGCTGGTGCCGCGCTATGCCGAACCGGACGTGGGCCTTGCGCGGCTGACCTTGCTGGTGCCCAGTTCCCGCGCGGCGCGCACCATATCCGAGGCATTCATTCGCCATACGGGTGAAAGCGGCGCGGCGGGCATGCTGATGCCGCGCATGGTGACGGTGGGGGATCTTGATCTGGATGAGGCGCTGGGCACGCTGCTCGATCCGCTGGGCGCGAGCGATCTGCCGCCCGCGGTGGAGCCGACGCGCCGCTGGCTGGAACTGGCGAGGCTGATTGCAATCGAGCGTGCGGCGCTGGGCAAATCTGCGTTGCCGGGCGCGGCGCGGCTACGGCTGGCGCGCGACCTTGCGCGGGCGATGGATCGCCTGCTGGTGGAAGAAAAGGCCCCCGAAGACTTGCAGAGCGATGCAGTGCTTTCACGCTTGGGCGATTTATCGAGCCACTGGCAGGATTCGATCCTGCTGTTTGCGCGGGTTCAGGCGCGCTGGCTTTCCCGGCTGGGGGAGCGGGGCGAGGTTGACGCTGCGACCCGGCGCAATCTGCTGTTTGAGCGCGCGCGGCTGCGCTGGCGTGCAGAGCCGCCGGCGACCCCGATCATCGCTGCTGGTGTGACCAGTGCATCGCCCGCCCTCGCGCGATTGCTGCGGGTGGTGGCCGATCTGCCCAAGGGCGCTGTGATCCTGCCCGATCTCGATCTCGAAATGGAGGACACAGCGTGGGATGAACTGGGACGCGCGGGCGCCATGCCGGAGCCGGGGGGGGATGTGTTCGGCACCGGAGATGCGCTCACCCATCCGCAATATCACCTCAAGCTGCTGCTTGGCCGGATGGGGATTTCGCGCAAGGAAATACGCCCGTGGCACCGCCGCGGGATGAGCGCGGCTGAACCCGCTCGCAGCCGTGCGATCAGCTCTTTATTCCTGCCCCCGCAGGCGAGCAAATCCTGGATCGATCTTTCCGCAGACAAGCGCCGCCTGCCCGGCGTCCGCCTGCTCACCAGCCCAACCAGCGAGGAGGAGGCGCAGGCCATCGCCCTGCTGGTTCGCGAGGCGCTGGAAACACCCGAGAAACGCATCGCCGTAATCAGCGCCGATCGCACGCTTGCCCGTCGCGTCGCGCAACATCTTGAGCGCTGGAACATCGCCGCCGATGACAGCGCCGGGAAACCGCTCTCGCTTACCGCTGCGGGGAGGCTGTTTGCGCTGCTGGCTGACGTTGCGGGTAAGGGCGCAGAGCTGGTGACACTGGTTGCGGCGCTTGCCCACCCGCTGGTCGCGAATGAGGATACCGGGGCGCGCCGCGAATGGCTTACCAATCTGCGCCTGTTTGAACGCAGCCTGCGCGGACCTGCACCTGCACCCGGCTTTGCGGCCCTGCGCAAAGCGGCGGACGATGCCAAAACCGCGACCGTCGCCGCCTGGTGGGAGGGTGTCGAGGCGATCCTTGCGCCGCTCATCATGGGCGATGCTTCCGTGCCGCTGGCCGATGCGCTGGACGCGCTTGCCACCGCTGCCGAGGCGCTGGCAGGCGACCGGGTATGGGCACGCGAGGACGGGCGTGCGCTGTCCCGCATGGTTGAGGATATACGCTTCCACGCAGGCGAATGCGACACCGCGATCGAGGCGGGCGACCTCCCCGGAATATTGCGCGATGCGATGGACTCAATTGCTGTGCGCCCGCCGTATGGAGGACACCCGAGGATCGCCATTTACGGCCTGCTCGAAGCGCGCATGGCCCGCGCCGATCTGGTTATCTGCGGTGGCCTGAACGAGGGCACCTGGCCGCAAAGCCCCGCACCCGATGCGCTGCTTGCCCCCGGAGTGCTGCGTGCGCTTGGCGTGCCGGGCGCAGAGTTCCGCATCGGCCTTTCCGCGCACGACCTTGCCGGGGCGATGGGCGCGCCCGAAGTGGTGCTGAGCCGGGCACAGCGTGACGCAGAGGGGCCAACGCGCCCTTCACGGTTCCTGCTGCGGGTCGAGGCGCTGCTTGGCGAGAACGAAGCGGATGCGCTGCGCGAGAAGCGGATTGTTGCGATGCTGCCTCTGATTGACCGCGCGCCGCCAGCGGTGGAGCAGCGATACCAGCGCCCCGCGCCTGACCCATCGCCGAAACTGCGCAGCGTATCGATTAGCGCGACCGCGCTCGATCGGCTGCTCGGTGATCCTTACCAGTTCTATGCGCAAAAAATCTTGGGCTTGCGAAAGCTTGATCCGCTGGCCGCCAACCCGTTTGACGATCCGGCGCTGCGGGGCACCCTCGTGCACGATATCCTCGAACAATGGCACAAGGCGCGCGAGACCGAGCCAGCTCTGCCGCTCGTCCCATTTGCGCAGGCGGCTTTGAAAGCGACCAATCCGCACCCGCTGTTGTGGGGTCTGTGGCGACCGCGCATCATGGCTGCGCTTGCGCGGTTCGAACAGTGGATCGATGATGCGCGGGAGGACGGTCGCAACGTCGCTTTGGCCGAGACTTGGGGCGCGATGGATTATCTGGGGGTGCGCGTGTCCGGGAAGGCTGATCGGATCGACCGGATGGCGGACGGAACGCTGGGCATTGTGGATTACAAGACTGGCGGCGCGCCTTCAAAAAGCCAGACAGCCGCGGGATACCGCCTGCAACTGGGTGTGCTGGGCCTGATTGCGCGCCACGGCGAGTTCAAGCGCGAGCGCGACGATTCCTCCGAAACCGCCATAAGGGGCGAGACGACCGCGTTTGAATACTGGTCGTTGCGCAAGGTCGGCGATCAGTTTGGCGAAATTAGCGTGCCGATGAAGCTGTCCTCGCGCGAAAGCGGTCTGGAACCCGACGAATTCCTGCCTTTGCACGAGGCGAAGCTGACCGAGGCAATCACCCGCTACATCATCGGCACCACGCCATTCCGGGCCAAGGAAAACCCGGACTACCCCGGCTACACCGATTACGATCAACTGATGCGCCTCGCCGAATGGCAGTACGAGCCCGAAGGGAAAGAGCCGTGAGCTCGGCAGTCTATAAACTCGAGGGCAATCAACGCGCTGCGGTCGATCCGCAGGACAACGTCTGGCTGTCCGCATCAGCGGGCACGGGAAAGACGCAGGTGCTTTCTGCGCGGGTGCTGCGCCTGTTGCTGCGCCCGGATGTCGAACCGGGACAGATCCTGTGCCTCACCTTTACCAAGGCAGGCGCGGCCGAGATGGCGAACCGCATCAACGCGGTGCTGGCGCGCTGGGTGCGGCTGAAGGAAACCGAACTGGCGCAGGAATTGCGCCATCTTGGCGCGGATTTCGGACCGGAAGCCATTGCCCGCGCGCGCACTCTGTTCGCCAGCGTGCTTGATTGCCCCGGCGGTGGCCTGCGCATCGATACGATCCATGCGTTTTCGCAATGGCTGCTCGCCAATTTTCCCGAAGAGGCCGATATTGCTCCCGGTTCTCGACCAATGGAGGATCGCCAGCGCGAATTGCTGGCGCGTGATGTTCTGGCGCAGGTTCTTGGCGATGCCGAGGCGACGCAGGATACGCGGCTGCTGGATGCGGTCCATCTGTTCGTCACCCGCAAGGATCCCGGCGCGCTGCACGGATGGCTGATGCGATGCGCCTCGCATGAAGAGCTATGGACAGGCAGGCAGGGCTGGCAATCGCCGGTCGATACGCGCGTGCGCCGGTTGCTCGATATGCCTGCGGACGCGGATGAGGCCTGGGTCGAAGCTGTGCTGCATCCCGACACGTTTCCAGATACGCAGCTTCGTCAGATGCTGCCGTTAATGCAGGGTTGGGATACCAAGGCTGGTCGTGAAACTGCGGCATTCATTCAACGCTGGCTGTCGCTTGAACCGGAGGCGCGCGGAGCCACTGTCAGTGACTTTTTCGATACCGTTCTGATAAAAAGCGGCGAACCGCGCAAGATGGACAAGCCCACCAGGGCAGAGCCGCGTCTCCCCGATTGGCAGGCGGCGGTTGCTGAAGTTCTTGCCCAATATAATGACCGCAAAGGCCTGCTCTCGCTCGCTGAGCTGCTGACCGCCGCCTTGGAACTGGGCCGCGCGTTCTCGCTCAAGTGGATTGAAACCAAACAGCGCGAGGGGCTGCTGGATTTCGACGATCTGATCCGCCGCGCTGCAAGCCTGCTGGCGCGCAGCGAAGTGGCGGACTGGATCCGCTACAAACTCGATCGCCAGTTTGACCACATCCTGATCGACGAGGCGCAGGATACCAACGCCGCGCAATGGGACATTGTCGATGCGCTGATCGACGACTTTTTCAGCGGCGAGGGTGCGAGCGGAGACGAGCTGCGCACCATTTTTACCGTGGGCGATTACAAGCAGGCGATCTTCGGCTTTCAGGGCACCAGCCCCGAAAATTACGAGCGCGCCAAGGGCAAAATCCGCCAGCGGGTCATGGATGCTCGTCAATATGCGCTTGGGATGCGCGACGATCGCAATGTGCCCAATTGGAGCGATCTGGATCTGGAGCAATCGTTCCGCACTTCGATGCCGGTACTGGGCTTTGTGAACCGCGTCATCGCCACGCTGGGGCACGAGGCATTCGGGCTGCCCGCCGCCCCGCCCGATCACAGCGGAGAGGATCGCGCGGGGCTTGTCACGCTGTGGAACCCGGTTCGCGCGGATGAGGGCGATAGCGCGGACGAGGCCGAAACTGAAGAGCGCGACTGGCTGGCGCACCACGATACGGTTCTGGCTGATCGGATTGCGAAGCAGGTGGCCGAATGGGTGCGCGGGCCCGATCGCTTTGTCCTGGCACACAAGGGTCTCCGCCACGCCGTGCCCGGCGATGTCATGGTGCTGGTTAGGAAGCGTGGCGAGCTCGCGGCGCAGATCGTGGCCAAGCTGCATGAACGCCGCATTCCGGTGGCGGGTGTGGACCGCCTGCGTCTTGGCGCGCCGCTGGCGGTAAAGGACGTGATGGCGGCGGTGCGTTTTGCCGCGCAGCCGCTGGACGATCTGGAATGCGCAAACCTGCTGGCCTCCCCGCTGATCGGGTGGAGCCAGGACGATCTGCTGGCGCATGTCCCGCGCGACAAGGACACGCCGCTGTGGCACCATTTGCGGCGCAGCGACGCGCCGCAAATGGTGGAGGCGACTGCCGATACCTTGCGCGAATTGCTGCGCTTGGCGGATTACGAAACGCCTCAGGCGCTGATCGCGTGGCTGCTCACCGGGCCGTGGCGGGGCCGGGCAAAGCTGATCGCACGGCTGGGGCGCGAGGCGAACGATCCGCTGGATGAACTGGTCAATGCTGCCTTCGCGTTTGAAGCGGGCAACACGCCCAGCCTTGCGGGCTTTATCGAATGGTTCGACGCAGGTTCGACCGAGCTGAAGCGCGACCCCGACGATGCAGGCGGACAAGTGCGGGTGATGACGGTGCACGGGTCAAAAGGGCTGCAATCGCCAATCGTAATCCTTGCCGATGCGACCGGGCGACCGGGTGAGGGCAGCGCACTGGATCTCGATGAGATTACCGTTGGCGAGATCGACGAGTGGGATGCGCGTCGCACTGTTCCGCTACCCGCGCTGTCCAAGGATGAGCGCGTCGGACGCGTAGGCGAAGCGGAAGAGACGGCCAGCAAAGCCGATATGCAGGAGCATTGGCGGCTGCTGTATGTCGCCATGACGCGGGCTGAGGAGGCGCTGTTTATCGGCGGTTCGCTGGGCAAGCGTGATCTGAAAAACGGCCCTCACGAAGACAGCTGGTATGCCCGGCTGGAAGGCGTTTTCGCGGGCGATCGGGTGGACGATTCGATTTGGGTCGCGCGGCACGAATGCGGCGAACGCGCAGAGGCTTTGGCGGTGGAGGACACCGCCCCCCAAGTGCAGCCGCCGCGGCCCGATCTGCCAGCATGGGCGATCACACCCATCGGGCCTGAGCCGAAACCCCCGCGCCCACTCGCGCCGAGCAATGCAGGCGAGGAACAGGGCGCCGATCCGCCGATTGCGCCCGCAGCGGATGCAGCCGTCATGCGCGCCGCGATGCAGCGCGGCGTGCTGATCCACCGACTGCTCGAACGTTTGCCAGATCTCGCGCCCGAAGCGCGGCGCAGTGCTGCGGCGGAATGGCTCGAACGGCAGGCAGGCGATTTATCGGCCGGGATGCGCGCAGAGATACTGGACCAGGCGTTGGCTGTGCTCGAAACGCCCGGCTTTGCAGCAATTTTCGCCCCCGGTGCGCTGGCCGAGGTACCGCTGTCGGCAACCGTTGATGGCGTGGTCATCGCAGGCACGGCGGATCGCCTGTTGGTCACGCCAGAGGCAATCACGGTCGTCGATTTCAAGACCACGCGCCGCCCTCCGCGCACGCTTGATGATGTGCCCATCGGCACATTGCGGCAAATGGCGGCCTATGTGGCCGCGCTCGAAGCGATCTATCCGGGGCGGGCGGTGCGCGCAGGTGTGCTGTACACTCAGACCCCGCAACTGATCGCACTGCCCGCCGAATTGCTGACCGCGCACAAGCAGCAATTGGGCAGCACGCAGGAAAGCTATGGTATCATCGACCCGCAGGCGTATTGAGTGCGGCGCAAACTCGCCTAGATAGAACGCAACCGAACTTCAGGAGAATATTACCATGGCCACCGTCAATGTGACCGACGACAGTTTCAAGGCCGACGTGCTGGAAAGCGATACGCCGGTGCTGGTCGATTTCTGGGCCGAATGGTGCGGGCCGTGCAAGATGATCGCCCCGGCGCTGGAGGAAATCAGCGAGGAACTGGCCGGCAAGGTCACCATTGCCAAGATGGACATCATGGAAAGCACGGTGACGCCGGGCGAGATGGGCGTGCAATCGATCCCGCTGATGGTGCTGTTCAAGAACGGCGAGCCGGTCGCGCGCAAGCTAGGCGCTGCTCCCAAGAGCCAGCTCAAGGAATGGCTTGAAAGCGAGTTGTAATTCTGGTGTGAGCCCCTGCCAGCGCGGGGGCTCCCCTAGTCCCGCATCCGCGTCACAAACGCATCCCAGATTGCGGGGCTCGATGCGCCGACCATGCCCGTCTCGTCATGCTGATCGACGCGGTATTCGCTCCCGTCAAAGCGGGCGCATTTGCCGCCCGCCTCGTTCAGCCACAGCGCGCCCGCCGCGTGGTCCCACGGCAACGTTCGCTTGAACGTAGAAACGTCGTTCACGCCAAGCGCAAGCCGCGGATATTGCTCGGCTGCGCAGCGAGGAATGTCGGCAAATGTGTAATGCGGTGACAGCTTCGCATCGACTTCGGCGGCTTCTTCGTCGGTCAGGAACAGACGGCTCACCGCAACCAACGGCGGTTCGCGCCCGGTCGTGCTCGCGCGCATGCGCTCCCCGTCGATAAACGCGCCTTCGCCCGCCTTTGCATGGCAGAACCGGTCATGGATCGGATCATAAATCCACCCTGCGACTGCGCGCGCCGCATCGGCGAGTGCGATGATGATCCCGAACGGTTCCTTGCCTTCCGTAAAGTTCGCGGTCCCGTCCAGCGGATCAATGATCCAGCACTGGCCCGCAAGGTGATCGAGCACGCTCTTGTCGGCATGCACTGCTTCCTCTCCCACCACGGCCACACCGGGGGCAAGCCGCGTGAGTGCTTCGGTCAGAAACGCCTCAACTTCGCGGTCGACGATGGTGACGGGATCGTCCGTGCCTTTCATCTCGATGTCGCCGTCTGCCAGAGCGCGGAAACGAGGCAGCATTGATCGCTGCGCGGCAAAGCGCATCAGATTGCGGATTTCGCCGTCGAGGGCGGAAAGTTCGGCGCCGCTCATGTCAGCTGCGATAATCGGCGTTGATTGCGATATAACCGTGGGTCAGGTCGCAGGTCCAAACCGTGGCGCGGCCGGTGCCAATGCCCATTTCCACCGCGAGGTCGATCGTATCGCCCTTCAGGTGCGCGGCCACGGGAGCCTCATCGTAGCCTTCAACCGGCATACCGTCGCGCGCGGCCCATACGCCGCCGAACGCGACCGAAAGCCGGTCCCGGTCCGCTGGTTCGCCTGCCTTGCCCACCGCCATGACCACGCGGCCCCAATTCGCGTCCTCACCCGCAATCGCGGTTTTGACGAGCGGCGAATTGGCGATGCTAAGGCCAATGCGCCGCGCGCTGTCATCGCTGGCCGCGCCCGATACGCGGATGGTGATGAATTTCGCCGCGCCTTCGCCATCGCGCACAACCAGCTGCGCCAACTGTCGGCACAGATCGGTGAGCGCAGCGGCAAATGCATCCGCGCCTACGCTGTCCCACCCCTCCAACCGGGGTGCGCCAGCCTTGCCCGTCGCGAAAGCCAAAACCGTGTCGCTTGTCGATGTGTCGCCATCCACGGTGATGCAGCTGAAAGTTTGCGCGTTGGCCGCGCTCAGAATTTCCTGCAGGAACGCTGGCGCAACATCGGCATCGGTGAAGATATAGCCCAGCATTGTCGCCATGTCGGGCGCGATCATGCCCGAACCCTTGATAATCCCGACCAGTTCCACGCGCGCATCACCAATCATTGCCGATGTGTGCGCGCCCTTGGCGAAGGTATCGGTGGTGGAGATTGCGCGTGCCGCATCCTCCCACCCGCATGGCGCCGAATCCAGCGCGGCAGCGACCCCGGCGCGCGCGCGATCCTGCGGCAGGGGCACTCCGATCACTCCGGTGGAGGAAACGAACACCTCGCCCGGCTCGCATGCCAGCGCGTCTGCGACCTGCGCCATGATCGCCTCAACCGCCTCGCGCCCGCGATAGCCGGTAAAAGCGTTGGAATTGCCAGCGTTGACAACCAGTGCACGCGCTTGCCCGGATTTAGCCTGTTCGCGTCCCAGCTCCACCTCGCTTGATGCGCACGCGCTCTGCGTAAAAACGCCCGCGACTGCGGTGGGTTGGGCAAAATCAACGAACGTCAGATCACAGCGGTCCCACTGCTTGTATTGCGCCCGCGCCACATGCAGCGTCACGCCTGCAATCGATGGCATATCAGGGAAGGGCAGAGCGAGCGGAGAGCGAGAAATGTCCATCGCCATGCGCCGTAATGGCAAGCCTGCGTGCGCGCAATCGTGCGCGGCAAAACCTGCATGGGCGCACAAAGTTTTTGCCAAGGTTTGGCCGGTCGGCCTTTGCAGGTAGACGAATTAACCCAAAACCCTTATTTGGGTGTGCGATGACACGTAAACTGTTCGCCCTGCTGGCCCTGCTTACAGGTCTGGCCGCTCTCAGCGGCCCGGCGAACGCGTCTGTTCTCGACAATATCCCGTGCGATATCGGTGTCGCTTCGGATTATGCAGATGACCAGGGCGGCCTGCCTGAAACCGTTCGCAAGCAACGCTTTGCCAAGGCATTGGTCTGCTGCCCCACCTCAACGGCGCCGCGTTCCAAACCGGAGGCCCGTTATCTGCGGCTCCCGGTCTTGATGGGGATAGAGCGCGCCTTCGAATAGCGCCTGCTCGTCCGCAAATCTTTTCGCTTGGGTTGCCACGGCACAATTGCGCTTGGAACCCGATGCAAACACTTCCCCGATTCTATTTCAGACCTTTTTCGGCATCGCGCGAACGCAGCGGCGCCGCACAATTTCAGGATAATTGCGCCCCATGCTCGATACAATGATGAAATCCATGTTCGGCTCCTCCAATGACCGTTATGTCAAGAAACTTGGCGGCCTCGTTGCTCAGATCAACACGCTGGAGCCACAGATGCAGGCGCTGACCGACAGCGAATTGCAGGCTCAGACCGAAAAGTTTCGCGAGCAGCTCGACAGTGGCAGCAAGCTCGAAGACATTATGGCCGAAGCCTTCGCCACCGTGCGCGAAGCCTCTACCCGAGTATTCGGGATGCGCCATTTCGATGTTCAGCTGATCGGCGGCATTGTGCTGCACCGCGGGGAAATCGCGGAGATGCGCACGGGCGAGGGCAAGACCCTGATGGCGACGCTCGCGGTGTATCTCAATGCGATCGATGGCAAGGGTGTGCATGTGATCACCGTCAACGATTACCTCGCGGCCCGCGATGCGGCGTGGATGGGGCAGCTGTATCAGTGGCTGGGCCTCTCGGTCGGCACAGTCCTGCCAAATCAGGATGAATATACAAAGCGCGATGCCTATAATGCCGACATCACGTATGGCACGAACAACGAATTCGGCTTCGATTATCTGCGCGACAACATGAAGCACGAACGCAGCCAGATGACGCAGCGCCCGTTCAACTTCGCGATTGTGGATGAGGTCGATTCCATCCTGATCGACGAGGCGCGCACCCCGCTCATCATTTCCGGCCCAACCGAGGACAAGTCCGAACTGTATGTCGCGCTGGACGAGGTTTCAAAGGAAATCCCTGCGGAATGGTATGAGAAGGATGAAAAGGCCAAGAACATCCAGCTGACCGAAGACGGGCTGGAACAAGTCGAACAGATCCTGATCGCAAAGGGGCTGCTGGCGACCGACAATTTGTATGACGTTGAAAACACGCAGGTCGTCCATCACCTTGATCAGGCGCTGCGTGCGGTGCACATGTTCAAGCGCGACGATCACTACATCGTCAAGGATGACAAGATCATCATCATCGATGAATTCACCGGACGCATGATGGACGGGCGGCGCTGGTCGAACGGTCTGCATCAGGCGGTTGAGGCCAAGGAAGGCGTCAAGATCGAGCCTGAGAACCAGACGATGGCCTCGATCACGTTCCAAAATTACTTTCGTATGTACCCGAAACTTTCCGGCATGACCGGAACCGCCGCTACCGAAGCATCGGAATTCTGGGACATCTACAAGGTCAATGTGGTCGAAATCCCGACCAATGTGCCGGTCCAGCGGATCGACGAGGAAGACGAATTCTACAAGAACACGGTGGATAAATTCGCCGCTATTGCAAAGGCGATTGGTGAAAAGAACGAGATCGGGCAGCCGGTTCTGGTCGGCACGGTCTCGATTGAGAAATCCGAATTGCTCAGCAAGTTTCTCGATCAGGAAGGTGTCAAACACGAAGTTTTGAACGCCCGCCAGCACGAACGCGAAGCGGTGATCGTGGCGCAGGCCGGGCGGCTTGGCGCAGTGACCATCGCCACCAATATGGCCGGTCGCGGGACCGACATCCAGCTCGGCGGCAACCTGGAATTCCGCATCAGCGACGAATTGGGCGGGATCGAGAACGGCCCCGAGAAAGACGTCGCCATCGCCAGCCTCAAGGCGGAAGTTGCCGAGGAAAAGCGCAAGGTGCTGGAGGCCGGTGGTCTGTTCGTGCTCGGCACCGAACGTCACGAAAGCCGCCGGATCGATAACCAGCTGCGCGGCCGCTCGGGCCGTCAGGGCGACCCGGGCCTGTCGCGTTTTTATCTCTGCCTCGAAGACGATCTGCTGCGCATCTTTGGCCCCGATACGCTGTTTGCCAAGATGATGAATTCCAACCTGGAAGACGGCGAGGCCATCGGCTCCAAATGGCTTTCCAAAGCGATTGAAACCGCTCAGAAAAAGGTTGAAGCGCGCAATTACGACACCCGCAAACAGGTTGTTCAATACGATGACGTGATGAATGACCAGCGCAAGGTCATCTACGATCAGCGCGCCGAAATCATGGACTCCGAGGCAGTCGATGACGTGGTGATCGACATGCGGCATGATACGATCAATTCGATCGTTTCGGATGCTTGCCCGCCGGGATCGTATCCCGAACAATGGAAGATCGACCAGCTCAGGGAAAAGGTCACCGACATCTTTGGCCTCACCATTCCGTTTGAGGACTGGCTGGAGGAAGATCAGGTCGAACCCGAGATCATCGAGGAGCGCCTGCGCACGCAGACCGACACGATGATGGAGGAAAAGATCGCGAAGAATGACGCGGCGATTTGGCGCATGGTCGAAAAGGATGCGCTGCTGCGCCAGCTTGATTACCATTGGAAGGAGCACTTGGCGACGCTCGATGCGCTGCGGCAGGTGATCTGGATGCGCGGCATCGCACAGAAACAGCCGATCAACGAATACAAGCAGGAGGCGTTCGGCCTGTTTGAATCCATGCTCGATACCCTGCGCGAGGAAGTGACGAAGATCCTGTTCAAATCGCAGTTGCGGATTGCTCAGCCCGAGCCGCAGGCGCTGCCCGATCTGCCGGACTTCCTCACCGGCCATATCGATCCGCTGACCGGGCTCGACAATTCTGCTGATGGTGACGGGTCTGAAGATCGCCCCGAACTGTTCGGCTCACTTGCGGGAAGCGTGCGCGCGGCGTCCGGTCCGGGCGGCGCGAACACCGACAACCCTTACGCAAACCTCGATGTCAGCCGTAATGCGCCCTGCCCATGCGGCAGCGGCAACAAGTACAAGCATTGCCACGGTGCTGCAGGGGCCCGTCAGACCGCTTGAGGTCTGGGGAGCCGGGTTGATGGCAGTGTGATTTCAACGCAAACGGCCGTTAGATGATCGGTGCAATTCCCGTCGGGCTGGCGATTGCGTTCGCGCTGACTGCGCTGCTGTATGCCAGCGTCGGCTTTGGCGGCGGATCGACCTATGCCGCGCTGTTGGCGCTGTCCGGGCTCGATTACCGGCTGCTGCCGCTGGTTGCGCTAAGCTGCAATATTATTGTCGTGGCGGGCGGAACGCTGCGCTTCGCCCGTGCGCGCGTGACCCCGTGGCGTGCTGCGCTGCTCATCGTGGGGCTTGGCGCGCCGGCATCGTTTCTGGGCGGGCTGACCCCGATAGCCGAGGCGACTTTCCTGACATTGCTGGGTGCGAGTCTGGTGCTCACCAGCGTGACGATGCTGATACCCGTCGAAGAAAGCCGCTCCGGCCAGCCGACCCGCTTTGCCGTAGCGATGCCACTGGTGGCGCTCCCGCTGGGCTATCTGGCCGGGCTGGTAGGGATTGGCGGAGGGATATTTCTCGCGCCGCTGTTGCATCTGGCACGCTGGCGCGATCCGCGCGAGATCGCTGCGACCGCGAGCCTGTTCATCCTCGTCAATTCGCTGTTCGGGCTGGCGGGTCAGTTGGTCAAAAACGGCCCCGACATTTTCGGCGCAGCGCTTGGGGCGTCGCTACCCCTGCTGATTGCGGTAGTGATTGGCGGGCAGGTGGGCAGCCTGCTGGCGGTAAGGTTCCTGCCCAAAAGGTGGATCCGCTGGTTGACGGCGGCGTTGGTCCTGATCGTCGGTGTGCGGCTTCTGGCCGGCATCTAGGCGGCGCGCCCTGCGGCACAATGCTGCGCGATGAACGCCTCGTGCGAGGGCAGGGTGTCCACTGCGCGGTCGATCACCTTGCGCACATTGTCGAGGAATTCATCAAGCTGCTCCTGCGACAGGGTTTCCGCCATTGGATCGTAACGTTCAGGCGTCACGCCCTGTCCCAGCATCACCTGCACCCAGCTTGCCTCGCGGAACAGATCATCGACATCGCGCCCGATCCGGCCAGAGGATGCAAAAAGTTCCTGCTTGTGCGTCAGACTGTCGGGGACGGGCATGGTGCGGCAATAATTCCAGAACTCGGAATCGTCGCGGCTCGTCTGCTTGTAGTGCAGGATGAGGAAATCGCGGATCTGCTCGAATTCGGCGGCGCAGCGGCGGTTGTATTCTGCGCGCTCGGCGTCGGCGTGGCGACTGTGCGGGAACAGCTGAATCAGGCGGCTGACATGCGACTGGATGAGGTGGATGCTGGTCGATTCCAGCGGCTCCAGAAATCCGCTCGACAGGCCGATAGAGGCGCAATTGTGCGCCCAGAACGCCTCACGCCGCCCGGTGGTAAAACGGATTGGGCGCGGATCGGAGAGCGCGGGCGTATCGAGGCCCGCCATCAGTGTATCGGCGGCGTCTTCATCGGAAATAAAATCGCTGCAATAAACATGGCCGTTGCCGGTGCGGTGCTGCAACGGGATGCGCCATTGCCAGCCCGCGCTTTTGGCCGTGGCGCGGGTGTAGGGGACCAGCGTGGGCAACCGTTCGCTCGGCACGGCAAGAGCGCGGTTACATGGCAGCCATTTTGACCAATCCTGATAACCGACGCCCAGTTCCTCGCCCATCAACAGCGCGCGAAACCCGGTGCAATCTATGAAGAAGTCCCCTTCGACCACGCGCCCGTCATCCAGAGTGATAGAATCAATGTCGCCGCTTTCCCCATCGCGCGCGACCGACCGCACGATCCCCTCGCTGCGAGTGACGCCCGCGCCCTCGGCATAGCGGCGCAGGTAGGCGGCATAGAGCCCGGCGTCGAAGTGATAAGCATAGGCAAGTCCCGTCATCGACGTGTTGCCGACTCGGTCCAGCTTGCCAAATTTCGCCTGATCGGCTGTCACGCGGTGCAGCGAATAATGCCACAGATCCTTGCCATGCCCGCCCGCCGCCGCGCGCGCCCAATGCTGGTGGAACGGCACATTCGCCAGCGTCATCCCGGCATCGCCAAAGGTGTGCAAATAGCTGGAGCCAATCTGCCCCCAATCTACAAACTCGATCCCCAGCTTAAACGTCCCATTGGTCCGGGCCACAAAATCCAGTTCATCGAGGCCCAGGATAGTGTTCAGCCGAATGATCTGCGGGATCGTCGCCTCGCCCACGCCGACCGTTCCGATGGCATCGGATTCGACCAGCTCGATGCGCAGCGTCCGACCCAGCAGGCGGGCAAACGCCGCAGCCGTGATCCAGCCGGCGGTGCCACCGCCAACGATCACGATTTTCTGGACGCGGGCTTCATTCATTGTCGGTTCCCTGTGAGGCAGGTGCGCGCTGCGCGTCATTCTGGTTGGAAGAAGGCGTTGATGGTCAGCCGCCCAGTGCGCGGATTATCGGGCAGATCAGCGGCGTTGTCGATCACCCCTGAATGCAGGATATTACCGCGATAGAACACCGCCTCATTGAAAGTCCCTGCCACCGCATATGTGCGATCGAAGTGCGGCTCCCCATCGGTGGGATAGGCCGGGCGGGGCAGGCCCGTGCGCTGCACGTCAGCTTGCAGCGCGGCTCGGTATTGCGGGAAATTCGCTTCGGTCAGCGCCTCCAGTCCGGTTGAACGATGCCGAAAAAATGCGGTGCCGCCGTGGTCTGTATCGTGCAGATACAGCATCATCGCTACCTGCCGGGGATCAGTGCCGTCGACATGCGGAAAGCACTGGATCGGCAGCAGTTTTGCAGGGGGCGTGGTGACAATCGAATACCAGCCTTGCATCGACCAACGCGCCCCCGGTTCATCAAAGACATCGCAGAGCATCGGTTGCAGGCGCTCGAGCCAATGCAAACAGACCGCTGGAGCAAGCTGCGCACGAATGCCGGGATACTGCGGCGTGATCTTTGCAAAATTTTGCAATAATGCGGAATCGATGACCGGTTCCGGATGCTCCAGAAAGCTATCTACGGTCGCAATCCTATGATTTTGCTCGGGAAAATCTGCGATATCTACGGAATTGAGCGAAATTGCCCAATCCTGGAAAATTGGTTGCGGTGGAGTGTGGGTCAAGTGCACAGGTCAAAGGCTATCAGAACCGCAGGGCGGTGCCAATGTATTCAGACAAATCTCATAATAACAGTAGGTTATGATCGGCTTTACATCGCATTTTTCTCAAGCCAGTCTTCAGTCTCGCGCCCCGGTCGCAGACTCCTCCAAATCTGCAACAACTTGTTGATAGTTCGCAGCAATACCCGACTGAGCCGACCCAATCTGGCTTTTAACGGCCTGAAAAACTGTAATTGATCTCCAAAATGTCTTATTTCTCGATACTCGCCAAAACGCGCATTTACGCGGCGTCAATTGTCGGTTATGAAAAAAAATGAAAACACGCTCAATTCATAAGATGCGTGGGGGAGGACATCGATGGGACTAAAGCGTTACTCCGCGAACGCTCGCTTGCTGTGTGGAGCAGCAACCGGGCTTGTGATGATGGCAACGGCAATGCCGGCCATGGCGCAGGAAACACCTCAGACCACGGCAGAGCCGAGTGACGATGAAAATGCGATCATCGTTACCGGCATCCGCAGCGCGATCGAAAGCTCGCTCGATGCAAAGCGTGAAGCCACATCAATCGTCGAGGTGATCTCGGCCGAGGATCTTGGCCAGCTCCCCGATCTTTCCATCGCCGATTCGCTTGCGCGCCTGCCCGGCGTGACCGCGCAGCGTGTGCGTGGCCGCTCGCAACAGATCTCGATCCGCGGCCTTGGCCCCGATTTCTCGCTCGCGCTGCTGAATGGCCGCGAAGTGGTTTCGGCAGGCAACAATCGCGGTATCGAGTTCGACCAGTTCCCGTCCGAGTTGATCGGACAGGGCGTGGTCTACAAAACTGGAGACGCGCGCATCGCCGCTATCGGTATTGCGGGCGCGGTCGATCTTCGCACCGTGCGCCCGCTCGATTTCAAGGATCGCCAGGTTACCGCATCGGCCACTTATGTTCTCAACGACAGCGGTTCGCGCAATCCGGATTTCCCCGATGATGGCTATCGGTTCTTCGGGTCATACATTGATCAGAACGCGGCCGGCACTCTGGGCTGGTCACTGGGTGCAACAGTGCAGTCGAACCCGACGCAATTCATCACGCGAGAGCTGAAGACGAACCAGTTCCAGGTTGCGCGCACCGCCGGCGGAGTGATCTATCCCTCGGACAACCCGCGTCAGGGCGTTGTCAGCCGAGAGTTCGAGCGCACTTCGGTCGCCGGTTCGATTCAGTTCGAGCCGAGCGAAGATTTCTCGGCCATGATCGATGCGTTTTACACCGATACCCGCGATGCCGGTATCTTCCGCGGCACCGAAACGCCGATCGCTTCGTGGAGTGGATCGCAATTCGAAGGCGCAACCGGTTCCGGTCCATTCGCAGACAGCGCGACCTATTCGGGCGTCGTTCCGATCATTCGTACCGATACAGAGGGCAGCGAATCCGAGATTTTCGCCATCGGTGCCAATGTCGATTTCAACGTGACCGACCGCCTCGGCATCGTGCTCGATTATGGCTATTCGACACTTAACCGCAACGATATCGATTACGAATCGTATGCCGGCACCGGGCGCGGGCGTTCGGGTGCTCAAGACACGCTGACCTTCAACTTCCCGAGCGATGGCCGCTACAGCATTGACGGTCTGCTCGATTACACCAATCCAGCCAACGTCCTGCTGACCGATCCGGGGGGCTGGGGGCAGGTCGGATTTATCAAGCAGCCGATCATCGAGGACGAGCTGCATCAGCTGCGCGCCGAAGCCAGTTACGAAGTCGGCGGACTGCTGGAGAGCGTCACATTTGGCTGGCTGTACACCGACCGCGAGAAGAACTTCGATTCCAACGAAGCCTTCCTGCGGCCCACGGCAGCTTTCGGCAACGGCTTGGCCGTTCCGACCGGCTCAATCGTCGGAACAACCGTTAGCGGCACCTTGGGGCAAAACATTCTCGCCTATGATCCGTCCAGTTTCCTGACGGACGGAACGTACCTGGTAGAAAAGGCTGCGTTCGATACCGAATGGGTGGTCGGGGAGAAGGTTCACAACTTCTACATTCAGGCCAATATCAACGGCGACCTCGGCAGTGTGCCGGTGCGCGGGAATATCGGCCTGCGTTATGCGGATACGGAGCAGACATCGACCGGCACGATCGGCGGTGGTTTCGTCAACACCGTTCAGGAAAGCTATGACGACTGGCTGCCCAGCGTGAATCTCAGCTTTGAGCTGGCCGATGATCTGTTCGTGCGCCTGGCCGCGGCCAAAACGATTACCCGCGCGCGGCTTGACCAGATGGCGGCGAACCAGAACATCAACTTCAACCCGCTCAGCTGTGTTGATACCGATGGGGACCAGTTCCCCGATACGATCATCGGGTTCAACCCGCCCCAGTTGGTGTGTTTCAACCTCAGCGGGGGCAACCCGTTCCTCAAGCCGTATCAATCTGTGTCCCTCGACGTTTCGGTCGAGAAGTATTTCTCACCGGGTTCGGCGATCATCGTCGCTGCCTTCCACAAGGACCTTTCGGACTGGATCGTCGATTTCAACGAGCTGATCGACCTGACCCAGCCGATCAACAATGCCGGCTTCGAAGACATCCTGAACACCGAGCCGGATCTGGCGACGGGCACGTTTAGCGGCCCGGTCAACTTCTCGGACGGCACGATCACTGGGGTAGAGGCCACGGTCCGCGTCGATTTCAGCGATTTCTCGGACGCCCTTGACGGGTTTGGCGGCTTCGTCAGTTTCACCTATGCCGACGCCTCAGTTGACGATCAGAGCGGCGATGCAATCGCAATTCCGGGATACTCGGATAAAACGTGGTCGGGCGATATCTTCTATGAAAAGAACGGTTTCCGGGCGAAACTTGCGGCGCGTTATCGCAGCGGCTTCCTGTCAGAAGTGCAAAACTTCGACGGATCGCTGAGCGGGGCACAGGCGCAGGACGAGACGATCCTCGATGCCCAGATCGGGTACACGTTCCAGAACGAGAGCGGACCGCTGAAAGGACTTGGTATCCTGTTCGAGGTGTTCAACCTGGGTAACGAACCGTTCGTGACGCAGAACGATCTGCTCAATGCGGCGGGCACCGATACGATCGGCACGTTCCCCAGCAGGCACGAAACTTATGGGCGCACGTTCAACTTCACGATCCGCAAAAACTTCTGACCCTCTCGGGTCGCAACTGAGGGTTTCAAAGGGGGGCTCGTCGGAAACGGCGGGCCCTTTTTGCTGTTTGAGGGAAGGCTAGGGTGATGAAGGCGCGGTGGCCGCCAGCGGTGCATGGGGCGCACTCGGCGCGGCGCAATGGCGGGCAATGAACTCACGATGTGTCGGCATCTGCGCCACCGCCTCCTCCATTGCCTGCGCAATCGTGCGCATCCGGTCGGCAACCGGCACGTCGCTGCGCATCTGAGCCAGCGCGGGCGCGCGCCGCGGCACGATGCCTTGGCCCAGATAAACCGCGATCCAGCTGGGATTGGCGAACAATTCGCGCTCATCGGCGACCAGCAGGCCGTAATTGGCAAAATGGTCGATCTTGTATTGCAGGCTGTCGGGGATCGGCATGGCGGAACAATAGCGCCACAGCTCCGCATCTTCGCGCGCGGTTGCCTTGTAATGCAGGATCAGGAAATCGCGGATACGTTCGTATTCGGCGCCCGTCTGCGCATTGTATTCACGCGCGAGCAGGGGCGACATTTCCTGATCGGGCAACAGCGCGATCAGGCGCAGGATGCCGTACTGGATCAGGTGCAGGCTGGTCGATTCCAGCGGTTCCATAAAGCCTGCCGACAGCCCGATGGCAACGCAATTGCGGTCCCAGAACTTGCGCCGCCGCCCGGTGACAAAGCGCAGGGTGCGCGGATCGGCCATCGGTTCACCATCGAGCGATCCCATCAGCGTCGCGGTCGCTTCGTCCTCGCTTATGAAGTCGCTGCAATGGACATAGCCGTTGCCGGTGCGGTGCTGCAGCGGGATGCGCCATTGCCAGCCCGCCGCCTTCGCGGTGGAGCGGGTGTAGGGTGTGAAATCGGCATCGGCCGCACACGGCACGGCGACCGCGCGGTCGCAGGGAAGCCAATGCTGCCAGTTTTCGTATCCGGCCTCCAGCGCGCCTTCGATAAGAAGGCCGACAAAACCGCTGCAATCGATGAAGAACTCACCTTCGATTACGGTGCCATCGTCCAGCGTCACGCTTTCGATGAAGCCGTCCTCTGCGCGCAGACCAACCTCGCGCACCCGGCCTTCGCGGCGCGTGACCCCGCGCGCCTCGGCAAAGCGGCGCAGGAAGGCGGCGTACATCCCGGCATCGAAGTGATAGGCATAATCGAAGGTCGACTGGATCAGCCGCCGGTCGGGCGAGGGGTGAGTGAACTTCCCCGCCTTCGCCATGGCCCAGCACATCGAAAAATCGTCAATCGGTCCATCGGCGCGGCCCGCCAGGTGTTCACGCATCCAGTGGTGGTAGAACGGCACCTTGTCGAATTCGGCGCCGTATTGGCCGAAAGGGTGGAAATAGCTGTGGCCCAGCCGCGCCCAATCCACGAACTGGATGCCCAGCTTGTACGATCCCGATGTCTCGCGCACGAAGGTAGCTTCGTCGATGCCCAGCCGCTGGTTGAAATTGCGGATGGGCGGAATGGTTGCCTCGCCCACGCCGACCGTGCCGATTGCCTCGGATTCGATCAGCGTGATCGAGCAATCTTGGCCAAGCGTATCGGACAGCGCCGCCGCCGTCATCCAGCCCGCACTGCCGCCACCGACAATCACGATCTGTTTGAGCGGTGCGAACCCCTGAACCACCCTAGCCACCGCAGCTTTCGCGGATCAGCAGGCTGGTCTCCAGCCGTTCTGACCGGGCCATGCCGCCTTTGGTGTCGATCAATTTGGACACCAGCATCCGTCCGGCAAGCCCGGTGTCCTGATCGATCGTTGTCAGTTGCGGGGTGACAAGCCGCGATGCGGTGATGTTGTCATATCCGACAACCGACACATCCTCGGGCACACGCCGCCCGCTGCGCGTGAGGGCGCGGATTGCACCGATGGCGATAAGGTCGCTGGCGGCGAAGACCGCGTCGAATTCGATCCCGCGATCAATGGCAGACCGCGTCGCCGCTTCGCCCGAATGCGCTTCGAAATGCGCAGGGATGGTCAGCTGGTCGTCACGGTCGCGGCCCGCCTGCTGCAACGCCGAGAGATAGCCGCGATGGCGCTGCTGTGCCTCGGGCGCTTCGGTATCGCCCAGAAACAGGATCTTTTCCCGACCCAGCCTCAGCAGGTGCGCCGCCGCGCGTCGTCCGCCTGCAAGATTGTCCGACCCGACCGAGCAATAGACCCCATCATCGAACTGCGCGCCCCAGACGACGAAGCGGTCGTCGCGCGCAGCCAGTGAATTGAAAGCATCGTGCAGCGAGCTTTGCCCAATGAAGATGGTGCCCGTGGCAGAACTGGTCGCCATCGCAAATTCGAGGTCTTCGGCAGAGCGCGGGAACAGGTGACTGATCAGCAGGTCTGCCCCGCGTTCGCGCGCGGCCTCCGCTATTCCGGCGAGCAATTCGAGGAAGAACGGGTCTGCCACGCGCGTCTCGCGCGCCTGCGGGGCGGGGACGATCACGGCGATGGTCGCCTCTGCCCCCACCGGCCCGCGGGGCATATGGCGGCCAAATTCGTAATCGTGGGCGCGGGCAATCTTCCAGATTTCCTGCTTCGTCCGGCGTTTCACCGCCGGGCTGTCATTGAGTGCGCGCGACACGGTGGAGATCGAGACCCCGGCTTCGCGCGCAATGTCCTCCAGCCGGGCGCTGCGCCTGTTCGTGATATCCGCATCCGCCATCGCTTCAGTTTCCGCCCGGTTTCGCCCAATAGCCCGACCATGCAGGCAGAATTGCCGGGACAGGTCTGTGCGCGCCTGCCCCTTGCGCGTCGGCGATCACCGAACCTCCCGAAAATGCGGGCGGCGGGGCCCACTGTGTGTCTTCATCGCCCAGATTGAAAGCGCAAAGCACCGCGCTGCCTTCGCTCTGTCTGATGAAGGCAACTATGTTCGCTGGCGTAACAAGCACCCGGCTGTGTCCTTCGACCAGTGCGGGCAGGTCGCTGCGCAGGCCAAGCAATTGCCGGGTGTAATGCATCAGCGAAGCGGCATCAGCCTGCTGGACATCGACGGCGTGATCCGCATGGGCCGTATCCATCCGCAGCCACAACTTGTTTGCGTTGGAAAAGCCGGCCTGCGGGGCGCTGCGTTGCCACGGCATCGGCGTGCGCGCACCATCGCGGCCCAGCGTGTGCGGCCAGTTGGCGATAGCTTCGGGGTCTTGCAATTCCTCGAATGCGACGTGGCCCTGCGGCAGGCCCAGCTCTTCGCCCTGATAGATGATCGGATTGCCGCGCAGCGCCAGCAGCAACAGCAGGTTCAACCGCGCGATCCGGTCCTGATCGGCGGTCTTGGACCAGCGCGTGATGGCGCGCGGTGCATCATGGTTTGAAAACGCCCACGATGGCCAGCCTTCGCCCGGCACGCCCTCCCACTGATTGAGCGAAGCCTTGACCAGCGGCGCAGTGAGATCGGGGGCATAAAGAAAATCGAAATTATACGCGGAATCGAGCCGTTTTCCGCCTGCCGTAAATGCCTTCATCTCGGCCAGCGGATCAGTCCCGCCCACCTCGGCCACGGTGAAGCGGCCTTGATATTCGTCTATCACGGCGCGGATGCGCTCGAGGAAGGCCGGAATATCGCCGTGCGACTGATTGAATTGCTTGATCTGCATGTCGAACGGCCGCGTCACCTGATCCACCGGCAAGTCGGAGGGTGGATTGTCGCGCAACATCAGATCGTGCATCGAGAAATTGAGCGCATCCAGTCGGAACCCGTCGACGCCGCGATCGAGCCAGAACCGTGCCACATCCAGCAGCGCATCCTGCACTTGCCGGTTGTGGACGTTCAGATCGGGCTGGCTGGTCAGGAAATTGTGCAGATAATATTGCCGCCGCGGGCCATCCCATTGCCATGCTGAACCGCCGAACACCGATTGCCAATTGGACGGGGGCGATCCGTCGGGCTTTGCATCGGCCCAGACATACCAGTCCGCCTTGGAATTGGTGCGATCCCGGCGGCTAAGCGCGAACCATTCGTGCTGATCAGAGGTGTGCGAATAGACCTGATCGATGATCACCTTCAGGCCCAGACCGTGCGCCTTTTCGATGATGCGGTCGAAATCCTTGAATGTGCCGAAGGTCGGGTCGATGCCGCAATAATCGGCCACATCGTATCCGAAATCCTTCATCGGCGAGGTGAAGAACGGCGATATCCAGATGCCGTCAACGCCCAGATCGGCGATGTAATTCAGCCCGTCCACGATCCCGGCCAGATCGCCAATGCCATCGCCATTGCTGTCGCGAAAGCTGCGCGGATAGATTTGATAGATCACCGCGCCGCGCCACCATTGGCTGGCTGAAACCGGCGTCTGCACATGCGTCATGGCAAGGGTCTCGCTCATTGTGCGGTTTCTGAAACGCGCGCGATGCACCACCCGAACGGTGCAAGGTTAAGCGTGACGCTGCCGGGGGCATCGACTGCCGCCGGGCAGGTGCCGTGCAGCGTTTCGAGCGCGCGCGCGTCATATCCGATTGTGGTGCGCGCGTTCAGGGGTTGTGCCGAGGTGTTGAAGGCAAGCAGATATTCCGCATTCGTCTGAGGATCGAACCGCGAAAAGCTGACGAGGCCCGGCGCTGTATCGTTGTAGCTGCGCGGCACTTGCATGCCCTGCCGCAGGGCAGTGTGATCGGCGCGGATCGCGGCCAGTTGCGCAATCAGCTTGTAGAGTGGATGGGAGGTGTCGAAATTGGCCTGCGTCGTGGTCGCATCGGTGCCGATCAGATCGTTGTCGTTATAGCTGGCCGTCTGGCTTGCAAACATATCCTCGCGCGCGGACTGATCGTTGCCATCGCCGACAAAGCCTTGTTCATCGCCATAATAGATTACCGGCGACCCGCGCAGGCTCATCACCATCGCATGGCCCAGCATCACCCGCGCGCCCAGGTCCTGAGTCGAGATATCGGGATTGTCGGCTTTGATCAGGGTCGCGAAACGGCCCATGTCGTGATTGCCGAGGAAGGTTGGCATGGCCAGCGCAGCCTCCTCTCCACCTTCGTAATTCACATCGCCATCGAACATGTCGACGATCACCGAAGGTGCCTTGCCCCGGCCCAGAGCCTCGCGCAGGGCGGCCTGAAACGCGAAATCGAGCACGGCGGGAAACCCGTCCCGGCGGGTGAACTGCGCCAGAATCCCGCTGTCGGCCTTTTCGGAATAGACCTCGCCGAAGATATGGAAATTGGCGATCCCTTCAGCCTTGGCCACATCCAGCATTGCAGGGACGAAGGCTTGCCAGAATTGGGGGTTCACATGCTTGGCCGTGTCGATCCGGAACCCGTCAATGCCAAACCGCGTAATCCAGCTGGCATAGATATCGATCATTCCGGAAACGACGCGCGGGTGTTCGGTGTAGAGATCGTCCAGCCCGGCAAAATCGCCATAGCGGCTGCTCTCGCCCGAAAACGTGCTGCTGCCGCGATTGTGGTAATGGATCGGATCATTCAGCCATTGGGGCACTTTCACCGACCGCTCTGCCGCAGCGATGACGGGAGTGTAGGCGTATTCGGGCGATTTGAGCCGCGCGAAGTTCTCACGCGTCAGCAAATCGTCACCCTTGAAACCTTCATTGATGGGTGCGCCATCAGAACCGCCTTTTCGCGAATAGGGGTAGTCGGAAAGGCTGCGATAGGCATAGTTTGTGGCGGCCCCTTCTGAATAGTCGATCACATCGGCGGTGTGGTTGGTGATGATGTCCATATACACCTTCATCCCGCGGGCGTGGGCGGCATCGACGAACGACCGGAACTCCTCGTTGGAACCGAAATGCGGATCGATCCGAGTGAAATCGGCCACCCAGTATCCGTGATAGCCCGCGCTTTCATTGCCCGGCGAACCCTGCACAGGCTTGTTGGCAAAGACCGGCGCAAACCAGATCGCGGTGATGCCCATATCCTGAATGTAGTCGAGCCGCGCGGTCAGTCCGGCCAGATCGCCGCCGTGATAGAACCCCTTGTGCGCAGGATCATATCCATGATCAAGAGGGGTCCCCGCGATGCCGCCGCGATCATTGGTGCGGTCACCGTTTTCGAACCGGTCGGGCAGGACGAAATACACAGTTTCATCGGAGGGCGCGCGTTCGCGAAAGGATTGCCGGGTCGGCGCAGCGTCTGCTTGCGGCTGATCCTGATGGGCCTGCGCCTGCAACGCAGGAGCCATTGCGGCAAGACAGCCTGCCGCAGCCAGCATTCTTGAGCGGATTCGCTTCATCATCCTACCCCTCTCAAGCCAGTCTGTGCCATCGCAGCGGCATTTTTGCAAACGTTTGTAGTCGTTCGATGAGCGTCGCGGGCAAAGCAAGAAATGAAGCAATTGCAGAGCTTTGGCGCGGTAATTGTTTTGCCGAGTGGTCTGTTTGCCAGGAAAGCGCCGAAGTATATTGCAAAATTTTGCAGGACAGGCACAGTGGAGCGGCAGAGCAAGCGACCGGACGAAGGCTTTCGTCAACGCGCGCGCGTTCTGCACATAGTTGTTTTGGCCGGATGCGCAAAGCGTGACGCGGGGCAGCGGGGAGAGGGATCGAAATGAGCGGGCAAACAGCGAGCATGCCGGCCAGCATATCGGGGCGCAAGCCTGCGATGAATGCAATGCAGATCTGGAACATGAGCTTTGGGTTCTTGGGAATCCAGATCGGGTTCGAACTGCAAAACGGCAATGTCAGCCGGATTTTCCAGACCCTGGGAGCAGAGGTAAACGAGCTTGCGATCCTGTGGATCGCGGCGCCGATGACGGGGCTCATCATCCAGCCCATAATCGGTCATATGTCTGACAAGACGTGGGTTCGCTTTGGGGGCCAGTTCGGGCGGCGGCGTCCCTATTTCCTCATCGGTGCTATCCTTGCCAGCCTTGCGCTGTTCGTGATGCCCAATTCGCCCGCGCTGTGGGTTGCGGCGGGGATGCTGTGGATCATGGACGCCTCGCTCAACATCACGATGGAGCCATTCCGCGCTTTTGTCGGCGACAACCTGCCCGATCGCCAGCGAACGCGCGGATATGCGATGCAGAGCTTTTTCATCGGCATCGGCGCGGTTATCGCCGGCGCGCTGCCGTGGGTGATGACCAACTGGATCGGTCTGTCCAATACAGCGCCACCAGGCCAGATTCCCGAAACCGTGCAATGGGCGTTCTATATCGGCGGGGCTGTGCTGTTGCTGGCGGTATCGTGGACGGTGTTCCGCACCAAGGAATACAGCCCCGATCAGATCGCCGCGTTTGAGAAAGCCCGGCACGATGCACTGGGGATAGAGCCGCGTTTGGCGCAGACGATAAAGCGGCGTGCGGCGCAGTTCTTCACCGGCGGCGTGGTCTGGGCGGTTATCGGCGCGGCATTTGCGGCCTTTATCCTCTATGCCCGCGCAGAGCCGCGGCCACTTTGGCTGGGCGAGATCGAGGTCGCCAAGGACCTGTATGTGCTCGCCGGGCTGATCGCGGCCTTTGGGATGGTGCAGATACTTGCCGGGGTGCTGCGCAATTCCGAGCGCGATGAAAACGGCTTCATGGAAGTCGTGAATGATCTGTTCGCCATGCCACGCACCATGCGTCAGCTTGCCGTGGTGCAGTTTTTCAGCTGGTTCGCGATGTTTGCGCTGTGGATCTATGGCACGCCCGCTGTCACCGAATTTCACTTCGCCGCGCCCGATCCGACGACGCAAGGGTATCAGGACGGGGCCGACTGGTGGAGCCTGATGGGATCGGTGAGAAACGGCCTCGCAGCGGCAGCGGCGCTGGGATTTGTCGTAGTCGCTTCCAGGATAGACCGGCGCAAGCTGCACAGCCTCAATCTTTTGATTGGCGCTGCCGGGTTCGCAGCGATGATCCTGATCCGCGATCCGGCGCTGCTGTGGGTTTCGCAGATCGGGCTGGGCATCGCCTGGGCCTCCATAGTTTCATTGCCCTACGCGATCCTTGCCGGATCGGTCCCGGCGCGAAAAATGGGGATATATATGGGTATCTTCAACATCTTCATCGTCGTCCCGCAATTGGTTGCGGCGACGCTGCTGGGTTTCCTGCTCACGGTGTTTTTCGATGGCTCGCCGATCTACGCGATGGCGATTGCGGCGGTTTCGTTCGTGCTGGCGGCAATCGCGACGCTGTTCGTGACTGATGGCGTTACAGCGCAAATCACATCCGAACCAATTTTGGGAGACGCAGCATGAACCGCCAGTCCATGATCGTCGCCATGTTCGCAGCATCGCTCACCCTGACAGGTTTCGAGAATGCACCGGCGAACGCCCAGACTTACGAGCCGGCACCCTATGTCCAGTTCGAGAATGCGCAATGGACCCGTGATGCGGTGATCTATCAGATGAACACGCGCCAGTTCACGGCTGAGGGCACCTTTGCCGCCGCGCAGGCGCTCTTGCCTCGGTTGGCGGAGTTGGGCGTCGATATCGTGTGGTTGATGCCGATCCATCCCATCGGCGAGGTCAATCGCAAGGGCGGCATGGGCAGCCCGTATTCGGTGAAGGATTACCGCGCAGTCAATCCCGATCTGGGCACCGAGGCGGAGTTTCGCGCCTTTGTTGATGAGGCCCACCGGCTCGGCCTCAAAGTCATTCTCGACTGGGTGGCCAATCATTCGGCGTGGGACAATCCGCTGACCAGCCAGCACCCCGAATGGTATTCCCGCAACCCCGAAGGCGAAATGATGCCACCAGAGGGGACGGATTGGTCCGACGTGGTCGATTTCGATTACTCGCATCCGGGCCTGCGGCAATACATGACCGAAAGCCTCACCTATTGGGTGCGCGAATTCGACATCGACGGCTATCGCGCGGATGTCGCGGGCTATGTCCCGCTCGATTTCTGGGAGACCGCCCGCGCGCAGATGGACGCCATAAAGCCCGTTTTCATGCTGGCCGAATGGGAAACGCGCGATCTGCACGCACGCGCTTTCGACGCAACGTATGGCTGGGGTTGGAAAGAAGTGATGCAGAAGATTGCGCGCGGTGAGGCCGATGCGGGCGCGATGCGCGGATATTATGCGACACAGGCGGTTTCCTGGCCGCACGGCGCATTCCGCATGAACTACACCGACAATCACGATCAGAACTCGTGGGACGGGGTCGCCTCCGAAATCTATGGCCCGGCATACGAAGCGGCGATTGCGCTGAGTTTTACCGGGCCGGGCATCCCGCTGATTTATAACGGGCAGGAGGCCGACCTTGGCCGCCAGCTTGCGTTCTTTGAAAAGGACGGGATCGAATGGAAAACCGGGCGGTATGACGCGCTTTTCCGCAAACTGATCGCGATCAAGACCGGGGAGCCAGCGCTGTGGAATGGCCGATATGGCGCGCCGCTGGTCGATGTGCCCAACAGCGCGCCCGGCGACATCTTGAGCTTTGTGCGCGGGGAGAAGGGCAACCGGGTGTTCGCCGTCTTCAACCTTTCGCCGCGCGCGCAGGACGCGACCTTTGAAAAAGCCCGGCACGAGGGGGATTATACCAACGCGATCGACGGGACGGAGGCCAGTTTCGGGACGGGCGAGGGCCAGACCAATGAAGTTTCGCTGAAGCCTTGGGAATACCGAATTTTTCGCGAGGCGAAGTGAGGGAGAATAACATGTCGTCGCAATTCGCAAAGACACTCGCCATCGCTCTGATGGCTTCTGTCGCCATTCCTGCCCACGCCGAAACGCTCGAACTTTCATCGCCCGATGGGCAGATCACCGTCAGTGTCTCGGATGACAGCGGATATGCGACCTACAGCGTCTCCTATGGCGGCAAAGTCGCGATGGAGCCCGCGCGGCTGGGCCTGGCGTTCCGCGATCATCACGGCTTTAACAAGGGGCTGGCGATCGCCGGATCGACCCGCGCGAGCATCGACACTTCGTGGGAACAGCCGTGGGGTGAGCGCCGGATTGTGCGCGACAACCACAACGAGCTGGCCGTGACATTCGCCGCCGAGGAGGGGCCCGCCCGCAAGATGACGGTGCGTTTCCGTGCGTTTGATACCGGAGTCGGCTTTCGGTATGAACTGGCGGAACAGCCCGCGCTGGCTGGCGACCTTGCGATAACGGATGAGCTGACGCAATTTTCCATCGGGGCGGATGCCGATGCGTGGTGGACCCCCAGTCGCCAGTTCAACCGTTATGAATACATGTACCGCACCGGCAAGGCGGGCAGCGTAGACGACGCGCACACGCCCGCGACCTTCCGCCAGCCATCGGGGCTGCACATCGCCATTCACGAAGCCGCGCTGGTCGATTATTCCTCCATGTCATTGCTGGCGCTGCGCCCCGGCAGTTTCGAGGCGGCCCTGCGCGCGGGATCGGATGGGGTCAAGGTCCATACGAAGGCTCCGTTCAAATCCCCGTGGCGCACCATCCAGATCGCGCCAGACGCGGTGGGCCTCATCAATTCCGACATCATCCTCAACCTCAACGAACCCAATGCGCTGGGCGATGTGTCATGGGTGGAGCCCGGCAAATATGTCGGCATCTGGTGGGCGATGCACATTCGCGAGCGCACCTGGGGCAATGATGGCATCCACGGCGCGAACAATGCGGACGTAAAACGCTACATCGACTTTGCTGCCGACCACGGCTTTTCCGGAGTACTGGTCGAAGGGTGGAACATCGGCTGGGACGGTGACTGGTTCAACAACGGCGAATTGTTCAACTTCACGCAAAGCTTCCCCGATTTCGACCTGCCGATGCTGTCGGCCTATGCCGCGGACAAGGGCGTGCGGATCATCGGCCATCACGAAACATCGGGCAATGTCGCCAATTACGAAGCGCAAATGGAGGCCGCCTTTGACTTTTACGCTGCCAACGGCGTGCGCGAGGTAAAGACCGGATATGTCGCGGATGCAGGCGATATCGTGCGCTATGACGATAACGGCATCAGGAAAAACGAATGGCATGACAGCCAGTTCATGGTTGACCACCACCTGCGCGTGGTGCGCGAGGCGGCAAAGCGGCGCATTTCGATCAACGCGCATGAGCCGGTGAAGGACACTGGCCTAAGGCGCACCTATCCCAACTGGATGACGCGTGAGGGCGCGCGCGGCACCGAATTCGATGCCTGGGGCACGCCTCCCAATCCGACCTCGCACGTGCCCACGCTGGCGTTTACCCGGATGCTGGCGGGGCCGATGGATTACACCCCCGGCATATTCGACCTGAGGCCCAATGAACGCCCGCCGGTGCGCGAGGACATGCAGCGCGGCGATCCCTCAAACCGCCCGCAGACGACGCTGGCCAAGCAATTGGCGCTGTATGTGGTGCTGTATTCGCCGCTGCAAATGGCCGCCGACCTGCCAGAAAACTACGAAGCGCGCATGGACGCCTTCCAGTTTATCAAGGATGTCGCCGCCGACTGGGATCAGACCATCGCTCTGCAGGGCGAAGTGGGCGAATATGTCGCCATCGCGCGCAAGGAGCGCGGCGGGCAGGACTGGTTCCTGGGCGCGGTAACAGACGAGGCCGAGCGTGAGCTGGACATCGCGCTGAAGTTTCTCGATCCCGGCGTTACCTATACCGCGCAAATCTACCGCGACGGCGAGGGCGCACATTGGGACACCAACCCCTATGCGCTGATGATAGAGGAACGCACCGTCACATCGGCAGATACTCTGTCCGCAGTGCTCGCATCATCCGGCGGACTGGCGGTGCGGTTTGTGCCTCAGGGGTGAGGGGAATACTGCGCTGTTTGTAGGCTATGGCAAAGTTTGTTTCCGGCATGGAGGCGGAATGATTTCAAACGGGCCGTTTGCGGACATAGGGCACCGCTCGACGCCTCCCGAAACCGGGTACGCAGCTATCCGGGTATTTCAGATAAAAGCAGACGGTCGGCTAACGACCCAATTGCGGACGCTAACCATTATCGAAGGTCGCCTCTTTCGACTGTGGTATCGGAGGCGGCGGAGGTATGTCAGCGGGCCAATCGTCCAGCGGAAGCAAACTTACCCCTCTGAAATAGCCTAGCGCGTCATCACAAGCTTGTTTCGTGTCGCAGCGCGCAAACATGTTGAGGTTCAAATTGTTGCGCTCGACGAGCTGAATATGAACAAAAACTCTGTAAGGCTTCGGCTCATTTGAGCGCTCGCTGTCTCCGTGCTCAAAGACACCGACCAACGAGTCATGACCGGAAATATCTTCGCTATAGATTTCGCAAGATTGATACGAATGCGAGCATTCTGGCGGCGCGCTATAATAGCCTAGGTCGGTGCCTATTATTGCGTCTTCAGAGCGAAATTCTTCAACCTTACTATCGATTCCAATTACGTTTTGCCGCACGAAGGCTTGTGGCAAAGGCAAATCGTAATCATATCTGGCACCCTGATGGGTTTGCCTAGGTTCGTCGTCACACGAAACAGCCAACGCAGGCAGCAGCAAAACAAAGTAAATGGCTAGCGTACGCATCTACCCCATATAAACATAGGCCCAGCACTTCTCGAAGACATTCGTGAGTGTCAGCTCCCCTCCCAGTTGCGGACATTCAGGGGTTTCTCACTTTTCGCTGATAGCGGACATTCAGGTGCGCCTAGGGGCAATTGCAATGCTTGGAAGTATGCGGCGCGCTTGGCAGAGACACGCAAAGTGCGTGCAATGATCCGGCAATCTGGAACTGAAGTTTTATCATGTTTTCCAGCACTACACCCCAGCGATGTTTCAACGCCTATGTGGGAAAGCGTGTGGCAAAAAGATGCAATTCAAACGTGTAGCCGGTTGAAAAGAAACCAAAACCATATGGAAAATGGCTCCCCGAGTTGGATTCGAACCAACGACCAAGTGATTAACAGTCACCTACTCTACCGCTGAGCTATCGGGGAGCAGCTTGCCGGATTTCTCCCCGCAAGCGAGAGCGCGCGTATATGGGCGCTTGGGCAGCAATGCAAGGGGAGAAATTGCGCGGCGTCGTCAATTTCACCCGGTCACAAACTGTTCCGAAACGATGCGTTCTTCCAGCGATTGACCGGGATCGAATAGCAGGTGCAGTTCGGTATCGCGCGCTATCGTCAGCGAAACCTCGGCGATGTCGCGCACTTCCTTTTGATCCGCGACCGCCGCAACCGGGCGTTTCACCGGGTCCAGCACTCTTAGCACGATGCGCATCCGGTCAGGCAGGATCGCCCCGCGCCAGCGACGTGGGCGAAACGGGCTGATCGGAGTCAGTGCCAGCAACTCGCTGTCGAGCGGCAGGATCGGGCCGTTGGCGGAAAGATTGTAGGCGGTCGATCCCGCAGGCGTTGCCACCAGCACGCCATCGCCCACCAGTTCTTCGATCCGCACCCGAGTGCCCACGGTAATCTCGATCTTGGCGGTCTGGCGCGTCTCACGCAGCAGCGATACCTCGTTGATCGCCCACATCGAATGGGTCTGCCCGCTCTGAGTGATGGCTTCCATCCGCAGCGGCGCAATGCTGAAGCGTTTGGTGCGCGCGATGCGCTTCCGCACCGCCGCCCGCTTGTCAAAACGGTTCATCAGGAACCCGACCGTGCCAAGGTTCATGCCATAAGCCGGAATAATCCGCCCCTGATCCAGCATTGCGTGCAATGTCTGCAGCATGAACCCGTCACCGCCCAGCACCACGACCGCATCGGACTCTTCAATCGGGCACCACTGCTCCCTTGTGCTCAGCAGTTCCAGCGCCTCTTGCGCGCGCGGTGTATCGGATGCGACCAGCGCGATGCGCTCGAACCGGTTGTCATCCCCGCTCACAACGCAGCCGTTCTCCGTCGAAACGTCGTGTCTTGCCATGCCGATTGATCTCCAGGGACGGCGCCACCCCCCAAAGCGGCGCCAGAGACTTATCCTGATGTTCCAATTTGTGCCGGATTGCAATTGATGTGCATCCTGCGAAAGGTAGCCGGGTAAGGCAGCGCATATGGAAAAAGGTCGATCGTCTTTGCACACCAGTTTGCGAAAGCGCACTCGCGGGGCGCTGCCCGGTATCTCGCCCGCGGCGCTGGAGGCAGACTTGCTGAGCGCGCTCGACCGGCGCGAGATCGAGGTGCTGTTCCAGCCGCAGTTTTCCTGCAGTGACGGCGCGGTTGTCGGGGCGGAGGCGCTGGCACGCTGGCAGCATCCGACGCTGGGAGAGATCGGCGCCCGCGATCTGTTTGCGATTGCCGAACGTGCAGCGTTGGTCGCACCGCTGTCGCGCCACGTCGTTGCGCGGGCGCTGGAGGATGCGGCGCGTTGGCCCGATGAACTTTCGCTCTCCCTGAACATCACGCCAGAAGAGCTGGGCGATCCGCGCTTTGCTGCCGATTTTGCGGCCCTGATCGGCAAGAGTGAGCTGGAACCGCACCGGCTGATGCTGGAGATTACCGAAGACCTGTTGCTGCGAAATATCGATCAGGCGGCCAATGCATTGAAGGCGTTACGCGGGCTGGGGTTCCGCACCGCGCTCGACGATTTCGGAGCGGGCTTCTGCAATTTCAGGTACCTTCGCGAATTGCCGCTCGACGCGCTGAAACTGGACAAGATCATGGTCGATGGCGTCCCCGGCGATGCGAAGGCGCTGGCCGTGCTGCGCGCGATCATGCAACTGGCCCGCGCGCTGGAGCTGGACGTTTATGCCGAGGGGATCGAGAGCGAGATACAACGCGCCGCGATCCTCTCCGAAGGGTGCGATTACTGGCAGGGCTTCCTGCGCGCACACCCCATGCCCAGCGCCGATGTGGTCGAACTGGCCCGCACCGCACGTGGACGCGGGCATGGCTGATGGGCTGGTTTGCGGGCAGGGGTGATTGGTTGGTCACCAGTGACCGCTATCGGCGATACCGATTGGGTGCACGAATGGCGAGGATTGGGTGGTTTTGCGAAAGGCAGCTGTCGGGGATGAAAGATTCGAAGCGACCGCTCGGTCTGCTGCCGACTTTCTCAAAATGGTGGGATCTTGGGACGGGCCTCCCTCTTGCTTGAAAGACGCGCGTCAGCGCGATCGGACAGCCTTGTTATTACGCAACGTTTGAGCCATCAAGCGGCAGAGAAGCAATTGGTTCAGGGGTTAAAGCAGGTGAGGGACTACTCGACCATCTCATTGGCTGATGCGCGGCGAGATTATCTAGCAGCAAGCACAACGGGGATGCCAATTGCCGGCTTCATTGCATGGGGAGCGCTTGCAGTCGCCGCTTACACCCTTGGCGACCGTCTTCCGAGTTTCGCGCCTTTTGTCGCCGCAGCCATTCCCTTCCCGCTTTCTATCATCGTCGACAAAATCCGTGGTGAGCCAGGGCTTCAGGCAGATAGTCGACGTAATCCTGTGACGCAGCTCTTCATGAGATTCATCACCGTTGTTGCGCTACTCATACCTTTCGTCATTATCGCTGCCCAAGCAGCCGGCAGTCTCGACCTTCTGATCCTTGGTTTGGCGATTTTCGCTGGAATGGTATGGGTGCCGCATGGCTGGGGCGCAGATGATCCGGCCGGTTTCATTCACTTCGTGATGCGCGCCATTCTTTGCTACGCAGCCTATCTGCTTGTTCCTGATGGGGTGCGTGGCGCGGCAATAGCTGGCGCTGCGGCGCTTACCTACCTTTACGCCATTGCTGCAATGAAGAAGCCATCGACCGCTCG
>JBBRVR010000005.1:0-81413 GCA_038246695.1 Sphingomonadales bacterium | reverse complement strand
GGCGCGCACATGATCGGCGCGGAAGTCACCGAGCTTATCCAGGGATATACCGTTGGCAAGGTGCTGGAGACGACCGAGGCGGAATTGATGCAGACAATATTCCCGCACCCAACTCTATCCGAAATGATGCACGAAAGCGTCCTCGACGCCTATGGCCGCGCGATCCATTTTTGATCGCGACACGCCAGAGAATCGGGAAAATGGCGGACAGGGTGGGATTCGAACCCACGGTAGGCTTGCACCTACGGCGGTTTTCAAGACCGCTGCCTTAAACCACTCGGCCACCTGTCCACGCGGATCAACCCGATAGCGAGGCAATTGAGCGCACTCAAGCCAAACTCGCTCAACTTGAGATGTTGGCCCGGACACCGAAATGTGACAGATGCCTGATATGCGATTGCTTTCCCTGCTCGGCGCGTTGGCGCTGCTCGTTCTTTCCCTCGGTTCCTATTCCGCTCATGCGCAGCTTCTGGCGCGCGACGGGATCTCTTTTGACGCGTATATGCAACTGCTCAAGGCGCGTGCGCGCGGCGAGGGGGTGAGCGAGAGCACTCTTGCACGCATGACCTCGGGCCTTACGCCCAACGCTACTGTCATTCGCCTGGATCAGGGGCAGCCGGGCACGCCGACCGTGCGCGGTTATCCCGCGCTTGCTCCTTATATCGCAACCCATGTCAATTCCGCGCGGATCGGCGGCGGGCAAAGCGTCTATCGCCAGCATCAATCGGACCTGCGCCGGATAGAACAGCAAACCGGTGTGCCCGGATCGATTATCGTCGCAATCTTTGGGCATGAGACAAGCTATGGCCGAATCAAAGGCAATTTCGACCTTTCGCGCAGCCTGGCAACGCTAGCCTGGGAAGGGCGGCGCCGTGAATTGTTTGCAAGCGAGTGGGTGGCTTTGATGAAGGTCGCCGATCGCGGATACTCGCGTGACCAACTGGTCGGCAGTTATGCTGGCGCATTTGGCAATCCGCAATTCCTGCCCTCGGTCTATCTCAGGCTCGCAAGCGATGGCGATGGCGACGGGCGCGCCGATATCTTCAACAATCGCATCGACACCTTCACCTCGATCGCCAATTACTTCAAGGATGCCGGCTGGCGTCCCGGCCAACCGTGGGGCGTGCGCGCGTCCGTGCCATCGGGCTTCAACGTGAACGCCTACCAGACCAAGCTTTCCGCACCCGTCTGCGCGCGCGTGCATGAACGGCACAGCCAGTGGAAGACGGTGCGCGAATGGCGCGCGCTGGGTGTTCAACCGCAACGCGCTCTGGCCGATGATACGCTGGCTTCGCTGTTTCAGCCCGATGGTCCGGGCCAGCCTGCCTGGCTGCTCACCGGCAATTATCGCGCAATCCTGGAATATAATTGCTCAAACTATTACGCCATGAGCGTCGGATTGCTCGCGGATGAAATCGTGAACTAAGCGCAGGCGTCGGCTCGCAAAGCGGCGACGCCCCACGTATAGCATCAATCATGATAAGAACATTGCAGGCTCACCCCGTCAGACCGGCATTCGCGCGCCACTTGCGCCGCATTGCCACATTGTGTGTCGCAGCATCGATTTTGCTGAACGTGCCCGCCGTTGCTCAACGAGAAACGGTCCCCGCTGTCCCTGCGCAAGAGGAAGTGCCGATTGCCCTTCTGGTCGATGTGACAAGCGGGCAGGTGCTCTATGCCCGCAACGCATCGCGCCGGTTTGTCCCGGCATCGATCACCAAGGTGATGACGATGTTTCTGGCTTTCGAACTGATCGAGTCCGGTCGGCTCGACCTTCGCCAGACTTTGGTCGTTCCTCGCGATGTGGCGAAGGAATGGGGCGGCAAGGGCTCAAGCATGTTCCTTCAGGAGGGTGACAGGGTGCAACTGGCCGATGTGCTGACCGGCATCGCGAACGTTTCGGCCAATGACGGTGCGGTGTTGCTGGCTACTCAGTCCGCGGGATCGGTCGCGGGTTGGACAGCGCTGATGAATGCCGAGGCGCGCTCGATCGGGATGGCGCAAAGCCATTTTGGCACGCCCAATGGCTGGCCCGATGAAGGTCGCACCTTCACGACTGCGAACGATCTGGTGACGCTGGCCGACACCATGATCCGGCGCCATCCGGAAAAATTCGCCACCTTCATCGGACAACCGGGATTTCGCTACCGCGAGATAACGCAGTCCAACCACGATCCGCTGATCGGCAAGGTCCAAGGTGCAGACGGGATCAAGACCGGATACACGAACGAAGCGGGCTTCGGCTATCTCGGCACGGTCAAGCGCAATGGTCAGCGTCTGGTGATGGTGGTCGCGGGCGTTTCTGGCGGGGCTGCCCGTGCCCGCGCGGCGCGCTCCTTCATCGAATGGGGCTTCACCGCGTTTGATCGGCAACGGCTGTTTGCCAAAGGCGAAAGCGTTGGTCTGGCGCGGGTGCAAGATGGGTCCGCGCGCTCGGTCGAACTGGTGACGGACCGGCCCGTTGCGGTGAACGTGCCGAAGGGCAAAGCCGCCCAAGTGCGGATGGAGATCACCTATGATGGCCCACTGCGCGCGCCAATTGCAGCGGGTGCCCCCGTCGCCATGCTGGAGATTACCGTTCCCGACATGGAGCCCGCCCGCATTCCCCTGATGGCGAAAACTACAATTGAGAAAGCCGGCCCGCTGGCGCGTGTCTTCAACGCGGTGGCAGGGTGGCTGGGATGAACTCCACCGCCGCACCGGGCCGCTTCATCGCTTTTGAAGGCGGAGAGGGCGCCGGAAAATCCACGCAGGCGGGGATGCTGGCAGAAGCAATGCGCCAGCGCGGCATCTCCGTGGACACGACCCGTGAGCCCGGCGGGACGGATGGCGCAGAGGCAATCCGCACATTGCTGCTCGATCCACCGGGCGGATCGGGATGGGGTGCCGAAGCCGAGGCACTCCTGTTCGCCGCCGCGCGTGCCGATCATGTCGCCCGGCGGATCAGGCCCGCGCTCGATAGCGGCACGTGGATCATCTGTGACCGGTTCGTCGATTCAAGCCGCGCCTATCAGGGCGGGGCAGGGGGGCTGGGCGACGAGGCGATCCAGCGACTCCATCAATTCGGCAGCGCCGGACTGCGGCCCGATCTTACCATCCTGCTGGAAGTCAGCGCCGAGCAAGCGCTGGACCGCCTCACCGCTCGTGATCGCGGGGCAAGCGATGCGATCGGAGGACGCGGCGCACAGTATCACGCCCGCGTCGCCGCCTCGTTTCGCGCGCTCGCAGACGCAGACCCGCAGGGTTTCTGCGTGATTGACGCCAATGGCGATCCGCAGGCGGTGCACACCCAGGTGCTGGCGGCAGTCGAGAGCCGACTGGCAGGCGTCGATCCGTGACCGATTGGCCCAATCATGAACAGCCGATGCGCGAATGGCGCAGTGCGCTCAGCGGCGACCGCATGCATCATGGCTGGATACTGGCGGGCAAAAGCGGCTTGGGAAAGCGGCATTTTGCGATGCACGCAGCCCGCGAACTGGTGACAGAACCTGGCGTGAAGCAGCCCTCGCTACACCCCGACATCATTCTGCTTACCCACCTGCCAAAGGACGACAAAGAGGAGAAGAAGCGCGATGAGGGCAAACCGTTTCAGGCAAAGCGCAACATCTCGGTCGATCAGATCCGGACGATGCAGCGCCGCCTCACGACCCGCCCCACGCTCGGCCAGCGCCGCGCCATCATCATCGATCCGGCAGATGACATGGAAAAGGGCGCGTCCAATGCTCTCCTCAAAAGCCTAGAGGAACCGCCGCAAGGCACTTTCTTCATTCTCGTGGCGCATCGCCCCTCGCGCCTGTTGCCCACGATCCGGTCGCGGTGCCGCACGCTGCGCTTCCCGGTGCTCGGCGAGGATCAGCTTGCAGCGATGCTCGCGCGCGAGGGGCATGCGCCGGACCCCGCCGCCCTGCATGCAGCGGGAGGTTCGTTTGGAACCGCCGTTCGCTTTGTGGAGCAGGAACTGGGGCCGGTTGCACGAGTGATTGATGGACTTTTGAATGCAGGCGACCCCGGATTTGTTGGCCGTACCGAGCTTGCCCGCCTGATCGGGCCGCGCGCCGATCGCGGCCGGCTCCAGTCCGTGCTCGAACTGGCGCAAAGCATCACCGCGCACCGGGCGCGCACTGCGAGCGACAACCGCGCGCGCGCCGCCCTTATCGTTGCGCATGGCATGCTGGTGACACTGACGGGGGAAGCGCCAACCGCCAATTTCGACACCGGGCTGCTTTCGCTTGAGATCGGCACCTTGCTTGTCGAGGCGCACGCAGCTAGCGAACCTGCCCATGGCTGATCTCGATCCTACTCCGTTCTACATCACCACCGCGATCAGTTATCCCAATGGCCGCCCGCATATCGGGCACGCCTATGAGGCGATCGCAGCCGATGTCATCGCGCGATTCCAGCGCCTGCAAGGCCGCCGCGTGCGGTTTCAGACGGGTACGGACGAACACGGTTTGAAAATGGCGCGCAAAGCCGAGGAGCAAGGCCGCTCGCCCCGCGATCTTGCCGATGAAATGTCCGGTTATTTCCGTGAGATGTGCGATGCATTGAATGTGAAATATGATCGCTTTATCCGCACGATAGAAGATGACCATCACCGCGCGAGCCAGGCGATATGGCAGCGGATGGAGGCCGCGGGCGATCTTTATCTGGACCGTTACGAAGGGTGGTACTCCATCCGTGACGAGGCGTATTACGACGAAAGCGAGCTGGTCGAAGGGGAAGGGGGGGCAAAACTCTCCCCCCAAAACACCCCGGTCGAATGGACCGTCGAGGAAAGCTGGTTTTTCCGCCTGTCGAAATATCAGGACCGCCTGCTGGATCTGTTGCGCACCCCCGGTTTTCTGGAACCGGAAAGCCGCCGTAATGAGATGATCGCCTTTGCCGAACGGGGCCTGCGCGATTTGTCGGTCAGCCGCACCAGTTTTGACTGGGGAGTGAAGGTTCCGGGCTCCGATAATCACGTCATGTACGTCTGGGTCGATGCGCTGACTAATTATCTCACAGGGCTTGGTTTTCCGGATGACACGGCGGATATGCGCGACTTCTGGCCCGCCGGTCTCCAGCTGATCGGCAAGGATATTGTGCGGTTCCACACCATTTATTGGCCCGCGTTCCTGATGAGCGCCGATTTGCCTCTGCCGCGCAAGGTGTTTGGCCACGGCTTCATTCTCAATCGCGGGCAGAAGGAATCCAAATCGCTTGGCAATGTTACCGATCCGCTGGAACTGGCGGACACATTCGGCGTCGATCCCTTGCGCTATTTTCTGATGCGCGAGGTCGCGTTCGGACAGGATGGAAGCTATTCCCCTGAAGCCATTGTTTTAAGGGCCAATGCAGAACTGTCTAACAGCTTTGGCAACCTTGCGCAGCGCACGCTTTCGATGATCGCGAAGAATCTGAATGGTGCGCTTGAACCGTTTGAAGAGAACGAGGCCGACACCGCCCTTCACGCAATAGTCGCAGATGCGTGCCGAGTTTCGTTGCCACGTGAATTCGAGGCGCTCGCGTTTTCGTCCGGGATCGAGGAGTGGATGCGCGCCGTCCATGCCTGCAACCAATATGTCGATGAACAGGCACCGTGGACGCTCAAGAAGACCGATCCCGAGCGAATGAAAGCCGTGTTGCTCACGCTGTTCATGGCGCTGCGCGATCTTGCCATCGCGATCCAGCCTGTCGTGCCGGACAAGGCGGCGGCTTTGCTTGACCAGTTGGGCATACCGGCAGGCGAGCGCACCTATGCCGCGCTCGACGATGCCGATTGGTTCATGCGCCTGATCGAAACCGGCTTTGCCGTCGTCGCGCCTACGCCAATTTTCCCCCGCCTAGAATTGCCGCAAGAGGCCGCCGGCTGATGCTGATCGACAGCCACTGCCACCTTGAATACAAAGGTCTTGTCGAGGATCAGGCAGGGGTGCTTACCCGCGCACGCGCCGCCGGCGTTGGGGCATTTCTCAACATTTCCACCCGGCAAAGCGAATGGGAACAGGTGGTCGCCACCGCCACGCGGGAGCCGGATGTCTTCGCCAGCGTCGGCATTCACCCGCACGAGGCGGACGGCCACGCCGACCTCGGGCGCGCCGTCCTGCTTGCCGCCACGGAAAACAGCCGTGTCATAGGCATCGGCGAAACCGGGCTGGACTATTATTACGAGCATTCTGACCGCGAGACGCAAAAGCGGCTGTTCCGCATGCACATCGAAGTGGCTCGCGAGACGCAGCTCCCGCTGATTATCCACACCCGCGATGCCGAGGGCGATACGCACCAGATCCTTGCCGAAGAGATGGACAAGGGCGCGTTTCCCGCGCTGATCCATTGCTTCACCGCGTCGGACGAATTCGGGGCGAAAGTTCTGGCATTGGGTCTGACCATCTCGATTTCGGGGATCGTTACTTTCAAGAACGCCAAGGCACTTCAGGAAACCGCGGCCAAGGTGCCCGCTAACCGGCTGATGGTCGAAACCGACAGTCCGTTCCTTGCGCCCGTTCCGCATCGCGGGAGACCGTGCGAGCCAGCGTTCGTAGCGGACACCGCGCGGTTCATCGCCGGGTTGCGGGGCGTCGAGCCCGACCAGCTTGCCGCGCAGACCAGCCAGAACTTTCTCGACCTGTTTACTCGGGCCCGATTATGAGCGGTGCAGGGCGATGAAAGTCATCATGCTTGGGTCGGGGACTTCCACCGGAGTGCCCAGGATCGGCGGGCCTGACGGGCTTGGTGACTGGGGCGATTGCGACCCCACTGAGCCGCGTAACCGCCGAAGCCGGGTCTCAATTCTGCTGGAAAGCGACGAGGGCAGCCGGCTGCTGGTCGACACTTCCTCTGATTGCCGCGCGCAATTGCTGGCTGCCAGGGTGACCCGGCTCGATGGCGTTTTCTGGACCCACGATCATGCCGATCATTGCCACGGGATCGATGATTTGCGGGTGCTGCGATACGGTCGCGGTGGGCCGATACCGGGCTACGCGCATACCGAGACAGTGCGCCGTTTGCGCCAGCGGTTCGGTTACGTTTTTGCCGGCCAGGATGGCTATCCGACAATCGTGACGCTCGATACGCTGGATCGGTTGCGGATGGTGGCGGGGTTTGGCATCGAATGGTGCCAGATGGAGCACGGCTCGGGTGAAACGACCGCATATCGCTTCGAAGCGGATGGGAAGTCCATCGCCTATACAACTGATTTCAGTGCGATTTCGGATGAAATGGTCGATCTTTGTGAAGATGTGGACGTTCTGGTGAGCGACTGCTTGCGCCGTGAACCGCATCCGACGCACGCGCATCTTGATCTCGCGCTCGAATTTGCGGAGCGTTGCTCGGCAAAACGGCTGGTTCTGAGCCATCTCGACAAGAGCATGGATTACGGCACATTATGCGCTGAGGTGCCAGAGCACGTGATTGTTGGATATGACGGTCTGGAGATTGTTGCATGAACGATACCACCGCGATCGTCTCGATTGTTGCCATGCTCGGTTGGTTGGTGCTCGCCGGGTCCGCTTTTGCGTCATATCGCCTGAGCTGGAGCAAGACCGCGCAACTTGCCTTGACGTGGGTGGCGATTTTCGGTGCCGCTTTTCTGATGGCGCGCCTGATGGGGCTGGAAATGTAGGCGCTTGCTGCGTTGCCATGTGGCATTGCCCTATTTAACATAATATATATTATCCATCTTATGGTCGAGGTGGTGGAGTTGAAAAGCGTGCCATGAACAACAGCCCCTCTCCAACACAGCCGAACCAAATCGAGCGCCTGATCGCAATCATGGCTCGCCTGCGCGATCCGGAGCGCGGATGCGAATGGGATCTCGCTCAGGATTTTGCCACGATCGCACCCTATACAATCGAGGAAGCCTACGAAGTCGCCGACGCTATCGAACGCAGCGACATGTCAGAACTGCGCGACGAACTCGGTGATCTTCTGCTCCAGGTTGTGTTCCACGCGCGCATCGCTGAAGAAGCCGGCGATTTTTCGTTTACGGACGTCGCCCGATCAATTTCCGACAAAATGGAAGCGCGTCACCCGCATATCTTTGGCGATGGGATCGGGACGATGGGCGAAGCCCGCTGGGAAAACCTCAAAGAGGTTGAGCGGGCCGAAAAGGGTCTTGCCAGTGCGATGGACGGCGTTGCCCTTGCGTTGCCAGCGTTGATGCGCGCGCAGAAATTGCAGAAGCGAGCCGCCCGCACAGGCTTCGACTGGCCCGATCCTTCAGGCCCAAAGGCAAAGATTTCTGAAGAAATCGAGGAGCTTGAAGCGGCAGCCTCGGATCAGCACAAGGTGGAGGAAGCCGGCGACTTGCTATTCGCCGTGGTCAACTTCATCCGCGCCCACGGAATAAGCGCCGAAGACGCGCTGCGGGCAGCCAACTCAAAGTTCGAGCGTCGGTTTCGCGGTATGGAGAGTTTGGCTGACGGAGACTTTCCAACGCTCTCTCTCGATGCACAGGAAGAGCTTTGGCAGCGGGTGAAGAAAGCCGAATAAGTCTATGGAATTATAAACTTTACAATGTGGCATACTGGCCCAGTTCCTTGGGGTTGAGCCGCACTGTAAAGCTGCGCATCGGACCATCCTCGCCCTCGCCTGCGTCGCTCTCTGCCACGATATCGCCATGAGCATGAAGCCAGGCAATACGTCGTCCATCACTCGCGGGCACCGTGACCGTCACCTCCCGCGCTTTGACGGTTAGCAACGATGCGATTTTGTCCGAAAACTCAGCGAGCCCAAGGCCGGTTGCCGCTGAAATCAGCACGGCGTTCTGCCGCTGTGCCCCTTCGCTGAGTTCGCCGAACGCATCCTCGCTTAGCAAATCAGCCTTGTTCCAGACTTCGAGAATGGGGATTTCCGATAGCCCCGTATCGCGGTCCACGACGCCAAGATCGGCCAGTACCTCCATCACCTGCTTTTTCTGCGCAGCGTGGGCCGGATTGGCCATGTCGCGCACGTGGCAGATGACCTCTGCGGCTGTGACCTCCTCCAGAGTTGCCCGGAAGGCAGCGACCAATTGTGTCGGCAGGTCCGAAATAAAGCCAACCGTGTCGGACAGGATTGCTTTTTCGACACCCGGCAGACTGATCGCTCGCATCGTCGGGTCAAGGGTAGCAAACAGCAGATCCTCTGCCATCACATCTGCACCGGTCAAATTGTTGAAAAGCGTGGATTTCCCGGCGTTGGTATAACCGACCAGCGCGATCACTGGCCAAGGTGCCCTGCCCCGCCGATCACGATGCAACGCACGGGTCTTGCGCACCTGTTCGAGCTCGCGGCGCAGCCGGCTCATCCGGGTGCGTATCATCCGACGGTCGGCCTCGATCTGGGTTTCACCCGGACCGCCGAGGAAGCCAAATCCCCCGCGCTGGCGTTCTAGGTGGGTCCAGCTGCGCACAAGGCGGCTTTGCTGGTAATCGAGATGCGCCAGTTCAACCTGCAACCGGCCCTCGGCCGTCGCCGCGCGCTCGCCAAAGATTTCGAGGATCAAGCCGGTGCGGTCAATCACCTTGCGCTTGAATTTCTCCTCGAGATTGCGCTGCTGGATGGGTGACAGCGCACCATCGACAATCACAAGTTCTGCCTCGTGCTGCTCGCAGGCGATCATCAGGTTTTCAACCTGACCCGAACCAAACAGCGTGTTCGCCTGCATCTGACGCACCGCCAGCACTTCGGAATGCACGATTTCCACCCCGATCGCCAAGGCGAGACCCTGCGCCTCCTCAAGACGCTCTGCGGCATCAAGATCATAGCTGAACGCTCTGATATCGGGGCATACGACCAGCGCCCGCGCGCCGCGGGTCACCTCGTCCATCAGATCATCATCGAAACTCAGTCGTCATCTTCTTCATGGTCATCCGCATCGTCGGCTGCGTCATCAGATTCATCGTGCAGATCGACGTGGCTGGCGGGCTGGATCGTGGAAACCGCATGCTTGTACGCCAATTGCACCGCGCCGTCACGCTCCAGCAACATGCAGAACAGATCATAGGCCGCGATCCGGCCCTGCAACATGACACCGTTGACGAGAAACATTGTAACATGAACACCAGCATCGCTGACACGGCTGAGAAACACGTCTTGGAGCAGTCGCAGTTTTTTGTTCGCCGGTTGCGCTTCGAACTGTTCGGCATCGACAGCGCTGCCGGGCATGATGGTCGAAATGGCGTGTTTGTATACGAGCTGCGATTGCCCATCGCGCCGCAGCAATATCGAAAAATTATCGAACCAGGTGACGATACCCTGAAGTTTCACACCTTTGACGAGGAACATCGTCACCGGCGTCTTGCTTCGACGTAACAGATTGAGAAACGCATCTTGCAAGTTTCCGCCACTGGATTTCGACGATCCTTTTGCGAACGGCTTCGCGCCGTCGGAAGTGGCTTCTTTGGCAATTTGCGTAACAGGACGTGGAGAGAGCGTACGTCCGCTGGACATTTTGAAATGCTCCTGTTTTTGGCGGCCGCTGTTACGGTCCGCATATTCGCTTACAGTGTACAGCCCACCCGACACCTTCGCGACATCATAATGCCTCGTGCGTCCCGATCCGGCAATGATTGAAATAATATCAAGTGAACCGCGCACATAACATGTCTGGCGCATCACTCCTTGCGCAAAACCTCGCGCCTTTCCGCCATTCCCAGCAGTTTCAGCTTCCGATGAAGGGCAGATCGTTCCATCCCGATGAATGTTGCGGTTTTTGAAATGTTGCCAGAGAAACGGCGAATCTGGATGGTGAGATACTCCCGCTCGAAGGTTTCGCGCGCCTCGCGCAAGGGGACGCCCATCATCGCCGACAACCCCTGCCCCGATGCGGCGAGCCGGCCACCCGTGATCTCCGAAGGGAGCATGTCGGTTTCGACATTGGTAAGCCGGTCACGCGGCGTCATGATGATCGTGCGCTCCACGACATTGCGCAATTGGCGCACATTGCCCGGCCAGTCATAAGCTTGCAGCGCGGCCATCGCCTCTTCTGAAATATCAGGTGGAGCAATGCCCTGATCGGTTGAATATCGGGTAAAGAAATGTTCGGCCAAGGCGGGAATGTCGTCGCGACGGTCGGCCAGGCTGGGGATCGTTACCGGCACGACATTCAAGCGATAAAACAGGTCTTCGCGAAAACGCTTTTCTTCCATTTCGAGGGTAAGATCGCGTGAAGTCGAAGAAACCACCCGCACATCCACGCCGATCTGGCGCGTTCCGCCGACCCGCACAAAGCTCTGTTCGGTCAGCACGCGCAGGATGCGGGCCTGCGTCGATAACGGCATGTCGGCAACTTCATCGAGGTAGAGCGTGCCCCCGTCAGCCATTTCCAGCAGACCAGGGCGCACCTGCTTGCCATCCGATTCCTCGCCAAACAGCTCATGCTCGAAACGGTCAGGAGTGATGCGGGCCGAGTTGACGATCACGAATGCCTTGTCCGCGCGCATGCTCCAAGCATGAAGCAGTCGCGAGGCCACTTCCTTGCCAGAGCCCGGAGGGCCCGAGATGAGCACCCTGCTGCCGGTGTTCGCGACCCGCTTCAGTGTCGCACGAACCGCGTTGATCGTAGCGGAATTGCCGGTGAACTCGCCGGCTTCCTCGGAGCCTTCGCGCAGTCGTGTGTTTTCACGGCGAAGGCGCTCGGTCTCGGTCGCGCGTTCGACCAGCAGCAAAAGCCGCTCGGCTTCGAACGGCTTTTCGATGAAATCCATCGCGCCGCGGCTGACGGCGGAAACCGCGGTGTCGATATTGCCATGGCCCGAAAAGATAATCACCGGCAGAGCGGGTTCGCGGACCTTGATCGCATCAAGCAATTCGAGCCCGTCCATCTCGCTGCCGTGCAACCAAACATCAAGCAGCACCAGACTGGGCCGCCGCTCATCTATCGCGCCGAGCGCGCTTGTGGAATCCGCTGCGGTGCGGCACGCATAGCCTTCATCGCTCAGCACTCCGGAGACCAGTTCGCGAATATCGCGTTCATCATCGACAATCAGGATTTCAAGCGCCATGCGCACCTCCTTCGGGAGATTTTATCGTTCGGGGGACACCGCCAGCGATCAAGCTGGCTCGCCTACAGCAATTTGCGGGTCGCGGGCAAAGCGCAGGGTTACGCATGTTCCGCCGCTCGCGCTTGAAGCGAAAGCCATGTCACCGCCATGCTCGTCGACGATCTTGTTGACGATTGCGAGGCCAAGGCCCGTACCCTTTTCGCGGGTAGTGACATAGGGTTCGGTAAGGCGTTCGCGGTCGGCCGGGAGGCCAATGCCGTTATCCTCCACGGTCACCCGCAGATGTTCGCCTTCGCTTGCAAGTTCCACGGCGATCTTGCCCGCGTAGGCACCGCGCGCTTCTGCGGCGCGCGCCTCGATGGCTTCGACAGCGTTCTTGAGCACATTGGTCATTGCCTGCCCCACCTGATGGCGGTCGCAGCTGAGTTCGCGGCCGTTGACGTTTGTCGCAGTGACGCTGAACTGGATGCCGTTGTGGGCGACTTCCTGAAGGAACACTGCCTGCCGCACCAGATCGACGGCATCTTCGTTGCGAAACACAGGCTTGGGCAGCCGCGCGAAAGAGGAAAATTCATCAACCATTTTTCTGAGATCGCCGACCTGGCGCACGATGGTGCTGGTCAATTCATCGAAAAGTTCTGTATCCTCGTCGCCAATCAGCTTGCGATAGCGGCGTTTCAGCCGCTCTGTGGCAAGCTGGATCGGGGTCAGCGGGTTCTTGATCTCATGCGCGATCCGGCGCGCGACGTCCGACCATGCTGCCTGGCGTTGATCGAGCAGCTGGCGCGTGATGTCTTCAAACGTGATCACGTGCCCGCTGGAACCCGGTGCAACCTTGACTGCCAGGGTAAGCAGCTCGGTGCCTTTGGCATGGGTCACAATCGCGCGTTTCTTGCCATCGCGCACCATCTGGCAGATTTCGGGCGAGAGCACTGCCAGCGACCGCCCTTCAAGCTGGGCGCCCGGCTCACACGCTTCGGTGTTTTCGAGCAGCGCCTGTGCCGATGAATTCATTAACAGCACGCGGCTGTCCTCATCGACCGAAATTATCCCAGCGCTGACGGATTCCAGCACCGCCTCCATGAAAGCGCGGCGATCATCAATTTGGCGGTTCGCACTGACCAGTGCCTGCGTCTGGCGCTCCAGTTGCGCGGTCATGCGGTTGAATGCTCGGTTGAGCATGCCGATTTCGTCCGCGCCGGTGCGTCCATCCACCCTTAACGAGAAATTGCCCTGCCCCACCTTGCGGGCGGCACCGATAAGATCGGTGAGCGGTTCAACCTGCCGATCCGCAAAGCGCAGGGCAAACCAGACCGCCAGCCCAACCAGCAGCAAGCTGACTAACACCAGCGCGATATTGAACCGCAATTGCAGTGTTCGCGCCTCGGTCGTCAGTGTCTCATAGGCAGCGGAAATGGCTTGCGCGCGCGACCACGATTTGAACATGGCCTCCTCGGTTGTGCGGGCGTTGTAGAGATAGATGCCGCTCTCCTTGTCGATCGGAGATAGCGCGGCGATGCGTTCGGGGCTGCCTTCGACGACGACGAATTCTCCCGCATCCAGTTTTGCCAACGCAGCCTGGCTGAATTCGAGCGGGTGGTTGCCTTCCATCAGGTTGAAAATAGCCGCAGTGCGCACCGTTCCGTCATCAAGCCGCTGAAGGATCAGGCTCTCATTGATTTTGCGCGATTGCGCCTGAAAAGCATAGAAATCCGGGAAATCTGGATTCGAGATCGGCACGCGCTCCAAAGTGTCGCGCATGTCACTGGCCATGGTGATCGTCTCTTCCTGCACATCGCGCTGGTTCGCGTCGTAATAACTCTGCGCAAGCTCGTTCGCGTTTTCCATCAGGCCGCGAGAATCATCGGAAAACCAGAAATCTACCCCGGTCTGGAACAGGAACGCGGCAAACCCCGCGACCAGCAGCGTGGGCACAGCGGCAACCATCGAAAAGAAGAAAACGAGCCGCACGTGCAATCGTGCGGTGCTGCCCGCCGCGCGTCTCATGGCCAATCGGCGTCCAGCCAGCACAAGGATAGCCATTGCGGGAATAAGGATTGCCATCAGCAGGATCGAAACCTGGATCGTCGGCAACAGATCGCCCTGGTCCGGATCGCGTGAGAACGCCAAGTAAGTGGCAGCCACAGCCAGACTCAGCGCGAGAAGTGCAAACACCTCCAGCCAGACGAACACGTTGGCGCGGCGCGATACAACCATGAACTTGCGCCACCAGCGCGGTGTCTGGCGGGACGCCGTGGCGGTTTTTGGTTCGCCCGCGACTTTCGGATGCGCGAACAGCCCGCGTTCTGAAAGTGTAGTCGCGTCTGATCCTTCCATCGTGGCATGGTTACAACCGCGGTGTTGCTCTTTTGCAAGCATTACCTGCAAAGACATTCCGATTTATGCGTCAGCCCGTTCTAGCGAAGCGATCAGGCTCCACCCCCAACTCGCCGATACGCTTTCGCAAGGTGTTGCGATTGATTCCCAGCAGGGCTGCTGCGCGCAGCTGATTACCGCGCGTTTCACCAAGCGCGTACTCAATCAACGGTTTCTCGAACGCCGCCAGCGCCCTGTGGTAAAGCGTGCCCGAGGCCGGATCTTCCTCGTGCAGCCAATGCGCAAGCGCGCTGTCGAAGCTAGGAGGTCCATCGAGGGCAAGCGAATGGGATACCGAATGCTCAGGTCCAAGAATGTCTTCCAACTGGCTCAGTTCGATCAGGTCGTCGCGCGCCATCAGGGCGAGACGATAGATCACATTGCGCAATTCGCGGACATTACCGCGCCAGCCACGCTTTTCCAGCGCCGCAATGGCCTCGCGCGAAAGCTGGCGGCGAGGCAGCCCTTCTTCCGCTGCCAGCGCCAGGAAATGCAGGGCGAGTATTTCGATATCCTCGGGCCGGTCTCGCAAGGGCGGAAGCAGAATGGGAACGACATTTAGCCGGTAGAACAGATCTTCGCGAAATTCACCGCGATCAATCATTGGCGCAAGGTTGCGATTGGTGGCGGCGATGATCCGCACGTTGACCTCGATCTCCTGCCGTCCCCCGACCCGGCGGATGCGCCCGGATTGCAATGCGCGCAGCAACCGGGTTTGGGCCTCTGCCGGCATGTCCCCGATTTCATCGAGAAACAGGGTGCCTCCATTTGCCTGCTCGAATTTACCGATGGCCTGCGCGATTGCTCCGGTGAAGGCACCTTTCTCGTGCCCGAACAGCTCGCTTTCAATCAGGTTTGCCGGGATTGCGGCTGTGTTTACGGCGACAAACGGGCCGGTTCGCCGGCTGCCAAGCTGATGGATCGCCTCGGCAACCAGCTCCTTGCCCGTGCCGCTTTCCCCGGTGATTAGAACCGTCAGGTCATTCCGCAACACTCGCGTGATCATCCGGTAAACGCCCTGCATGGCAGCGCTCCGCCCAACCAGTGGCAGGCCTTCGACCGGTCCGTCCGGTGCGCTCTCATCGGTGCGCGGCCTTGAACCCGCAGCCTGACAGACTGCCTGCACCAGTTCATCGAGGTCGAACGGCTTGGGGAAATATTCAAACGCTTCACTGTCGCTGGCACGCACAGCGGTATCGAGCGTGTTTTGCGCGGACAGGACGATCACTGGCATGATCGGAGCCTGCCTGCGTACCGCGGCAAGCGTCGCCAGACCGTCGCCGTCTTCCAGCATGACGTCGGTCAGCATCACATCGAAGCGCGACTTCTCCAGCGCAGCGTCACGCGCGGCGATGCTGGCGACGCGCGTTGTGGCAAAGCCCTCATCCTCAAGCGCGGCCTCGATCACCGTGGCAATCGCTCCATCGTCTTCGACCAGGAGTACGTTCAGCGGAGCAGCGTTCGTCATCAATTGCGGACCCCGGCATTGTCTGGACGATACACCGGCAAATGCAGCCGAAAATGGGTAAGCCCTGCGCGGCCCTCGCGCTCATGGCTGATGCTGCCGTCCATATCGCGCATCAGCTTTCGCACCAGTGCAAGGCCAAGCCCCTGGCCCGACGGTTTTGATGAGACGAACGGCTCAAACAGCCGATCACGAACCTCGGAAGCGATACCGGCACCATTGTCCGAAATTGTGATTTCAATCGGCAGGCGCACCGTCCGGCCAAAGCGTATGGCGCTGAACACATGCCCGCTGACATAACGTGTGCGGATTTTCACCAGCGACTCGCTGCCACCGACTACCTGCGCTGCCGCCGCGGCATCGCGGGCATTCGATATGAGGTTAATCAAGACCTGTTCCAGCGCATCTCGATTGGCAAACACGGGCGGGATGGATGGATCGAACTCCTCCTCGATCGTGACACCCTGCAATCCAGCAGCCCGCACCGTGGCAACGGCCGATCGGATTGCCTCGTGCGGGTTGCAGGGCGTAGCCGGCTCGGAACGGCTGCTGCCCAACAGCTGCATCCGGTCAATCAGGCGTGCGATCCGGTCGACCTCGTCCGTGATCATGCGCGCCAGTTTCTTATCGGCCAGCGGCAGTTTGCGCGCAATGAGCTGCGCTGCGCCGCGTATCGCGGATAGCGGGTTCTTTATCTCATGCGCCAGGATAGACGGCGCGCCCAGAACCGATGACCCCTGTTCTTCGCCAGACCTTTTTTCGTGAACCAGCGGAGCGATCGTAACAACCCGCCAGCCCGGTTGCCCGGCAATCGCAGACATGGTGAGATTTACAGGCAATTCCGCCCCGTCCAGCCTCACGCGCACGTCGCGTGCGACCAGCCCCCCGTCACCCGTTGCAAGCGCATTTGTGACCCTGGGATCGAGCGGTTGCACCAGTTCATCGAGCGGGCGACCGATAATGCGTTTGGCACCGGTGCCAAGCAGCGTTTCGGCAGCGTTGTTTACCTCGATGAGCTTCCCGTCCGGATCAATCAACAACAGCGCGAACACCAGGCCGCTGATCTGCGTTGCGGCGTCGGGGATAAGATCGTCTGACGGGAGAAGGGGCTCGCTGGCCATCGCGTTTGCAGGCCGTTTCAGGCGGCGGCTGCGCGGCGGCACAGGAACGGTTCGTAAAACCGGGCAATTTCGCCCAGAACCTCATCGGGATTGTCGATCTTGTTGACGAAATTCCGGAAATCCGCCGATCCGTGCATCCCCTTGGTATACCATCCAAGATGTTTGCGCGCGATCTTGGTCCCGACGTCGCGCCCGTAATGATCCAGCATCCGCTCATAATGTTCGACAAGCGTTTCATATTGTTCATCGAACTCTGGCGTCGGAATGCGTGAACCGGTGCGCAGCCAGTGCATCACCTGCCCCAGAAACCACGGCTTGCCATAGGCACCGCGCCCGATCATCAGCCCGTCCGCGCCCGATTGTTCAAGCGCTTGCACGGCATCATCCACGGTGCAGATATCGCCATTGACGATAACAGGAATGGACACTGCCTCCTTAACCTTGCGGATGAAGGACCAGTCGGCGCTCCCTTTGTACATCTGGTTGCGGGTGCGGCCATGCACCGTGATCATCTTGACGCCGAGATCTTCCGCGATGCGGGCCATTTCTGGCGCGTTGAGGCTCTGGTGGTCCCAGCCCATCCGCATCTTCACCGTGACCGGCACATTCACCGCGTTGACGGTGGCCTCCATCAGCTTGGTCGCAAGTGGAACTTCGCGCATCAGAGCACTGCCCGCAAGCTGGCCGACGACCTTGCGCACCGGGCAGCCGAAATTGATGTCGATAATCGCCGCGCCGTTGCCTTCTTGAAGCTTTGCCGCCTCTGCCATGCTGCCCGGATCGCATCCGACAAGCTGCATGGAGACAGGCTCTTCGGTTGCGTCCCATTCCGCCTTTTGCACCGATTGGCGTGTCTCGCGGATAGCCGCCTCGCTGGCAATCATCTCGGTTACATTGAGGCCGGAGCCATAGCGGCGCACCAGCACGCGGAACGGCATATCGGTAACGCCGGTCATGGGCGCAAGCAGCACCGGCTCGGCAATTGTCACCGGGCCGATCTGGATCGGCTTCATCGCCGTGGGGATGGAAAGGTTCGTCATAACGCCAAATGCCTAATAATTGGGCACGCGCTTAGTGGATTGCGAAAAATCCGTCCAGTCCCTAAGCGCTTTTGCGAATGCATGGCGCTGGTCCCCTTCCCCCGTTTGCTGCTGTCATTGTCGCAGCGGGCAAAGGATTGAGAGTCGGCGGCGACACGCCAAAGCAGTTTCGCAATTGGCGCGGCCGACCGGTTTTGCGGCATTCGGTTGATGCGCTGCTAGACGCAGGCTGCACCCATCTGGTGATCGTTGCGCCTGCTGGGTTGCATGACGAAGCCTTGGAGGCCGCCGGCAACCCATCATCCGCGCTGACCGTTACCGGCGGTGCGACCCGGCAGGCATCGGTGCGCGCAGGGCTGGAGGCGCTGGCCGGCGCTGCGCCTGACCTCGTGCTCATCCATGACGCCGCCCGCCCCGATCTGCCCCAGGCTGTCATCGCGCGATTGCTCGTTGCGCTAGAAACCGATTCCGGGGCAATTCCGACGCTGCCGGTGGTCGACAGCCTAGCCATTGCGAGCAACATTGGGACGATGGCGGGCAAGGCCGGCCGCGAAAGCCTGCGCCGCGTCCAGACCCCGCAGGCATTCCGGTTCAACGACATTCTCAACGCCCACCGCACGTGGCCCGGCGAGCCCGATGCAGGGGACGATGCTCAAGTGCTTTTAGCCATGGGCGGTTCAGTTGCGCTGGTTCAGGGTGACGAACGATTGAAGAAGATCACATTTGCCGAGGATTTTGCACACGCCATGACTGGACCAGCCTTCAGGATAGGACAAGGCTTTGACGTTCATCGCCTCGTTGAGGGCGAGGAACTATGGTTGTGCGGCATCCAGTTAGACCACACACATGGCCTTTCTGGTCACTCCGATGCTGACGTTGCCCTTCATGCGATCACCGATGCGGTACTGGGCGCGGTGGGTGAAGGCGATATCGGCACCCACTTTCCCCCTTCCGATCCGCAATGGGCGGGCGCACGCTCCGGACAGTTTCTCGAACACGCAGTCAGGCTGGCTGGCAAGGCCGGTTATGCTCTGGGTAATATCGACCTCACCATTATCTGCGAGGCCCCCAAGATCGGGCCGCACCGCTCTGCCATGCGCCGTGAAGTCGCGGGCCTGACAGGGCTGGATGAAAGCGCGATCAGCATCAAGGCAACAACCACAGAACGGCTTGGCTTTACCGGCCGCGGCGAAGGGATCGCTGCACAGGCGATTGTCTCAGCTTTTCGAAAGGACACCTGAATTATGAACCGATCACGGGCCGCTCGCCGTATCGCGCCGATCCTCGCGCCGATCCTCGCTTTGACCGCGCTTGGCAGCGCTCAGGTCGCACAGGCGCAGCAATCCTGCGTCAAATCCGCCGACCTCAATGACACGATCACCTATGCGATGCCGATCGCCTATGACGCGGCGATGGCGGCCTGTTCCAAAAGCTACGCCGCGAACGGCTTCATGAAGACCAAGGGCACGGATTTCGCCGGACGATTTCGGGCCAAACAGAGCGCCAGCTGGCCAGGCGCATTTCGCCTTCTGAAAACCTTCGTCGCTAAAGAGGCTGGAGGCAGCGCGGGGGCGAGTGCGGGGGGCTTTGCGGCGATGATCGATTCGCTGCCTCCTGAGACCCTGCGACCGCTGGTGGACGCCTATCTGCAGCAGACTATCGCAGGCGAGATCAAGCCGGACAGTTGTGGCAAGATTGAACGTGCCGTTTCGCTCATCAGCCCCCTGCCCGTCGAAAACGTGTCTGGACTGGCGACTTTCATCGCTGAAATGGCCGAGATCAAGAACCCTACAATTTGCTCGGCAATCCCGTTAGCAGCTGCGAAATCTGCGGGAAAAACAACCAAGTGACTACGACGCTTCTCCCGGCCGACATCACCGCCCTTGCAGCGCGCGTGGTTGCTGAAAACCGCGCGGCGGGTCGCACCGTGGCGACGGCAGAAAGCTGCACGGGCGGCCTCGTGGCGGGTGCAATAACAGAGATTGCAGGCTCGTCTGCGGTGCTCGATCGCGGGTTCGTGACCTATTCGAATGAAGCCAAGATCGAGGCACTTGGCGTCTCCTCCGACATTATCGAGACGTTTGGCGCAGTCTCTGTCGCGTGCGTCTGGGCGATGGCGCAAGGGGCGCTGGAACGGTCAAACGCGGATGTGGCGGTGGCGATCAGCGGCGTCGCGGGACCGGGCGGCGGCTCCCAGCTTAAACCTGTGGGCACCGTGGTTTTCGCACGCGCTTTCCGAAACCAGACGGGCGAGCCGGAAGGCGAAATGAGGCGCTTTGACGGCGGCGACGATCCTGACGCAGCCCGCGCATCCATTCGCCATCAGGCGACTCTATGCGCTCTGGAGCTGCTCTTACCGTAATGCCGGTGCAGTGTTGTACAGCTGTGCCGCGCGCGCCTCGAACGCAGCGACCATCTTGCGAAAGGCGCGGTCGAAATACTGCCCGGCAATTGTCTCGAACACGCGGTTCTTGAATGTAAAATCGACAAAAAATTCGATCTCGCAACTTTCGAGCCCATACGGCTTGAACACCCAGAGATTGTCGAGATCGGACAGCGGCCCGTCCATGTAATGCACGCGGATTTCGTGCGGGCGATCTTTTGTCACCCGGCTGGTAAAGCTTTCACGCAGCGATTTGAAGCCAACCACCATGTCGGCGATCATCTCGGTCTCACTGTCGGACCGCACGCGGGTTGCGATCACCCACGGCAGGAATTTGCGGTAATTGCCGACATCGGCAACCAGATCAAACATCTGTTCCGGCGTATAGGGCAATTGGCGGACTTCGCGGATGCTCGGCATATCAGACGCGCGCTTGCGAGCGCCCCAATTCACCGGCCTGTTCGCGCGCGGCCGACTTTGCCAGCTTCTCCGCTCGCGCCGCGCGCATCACGGCGAAATCAGCCCCTGCATGATAGCTGGAACGGGTCAGCGGGCTGGATGCGACCTGCAAAAACCCCTTCGCCCGCGCGATCGAACCATAAGAATCGAATGCCTTTGGGGTCACGAATTCGGCAACATTCGCGTGCTTTGGCGTGGGCTGAAGATACTGGCCCATCGTCATGAAATCGACTTCGGCGCTGCGCATGTCATCCATAACCTGATGGACCTCCAGACGCTCTTCACCCAGCCCCAGCATGATGCCCGATTTGGTGAAGATCAGCGGGTTATGCGCCTTCACCTCCTCCAGCAACCGCAGCGAGGCATAATAGCGCGCGCCGGGGCGAATCGTGGGGTAAAGGCGTGGGACGGTTTCGAGATTGTGGTTGTAAACATCCGGCCCTGCTGCACAAATCGCCTCGACGGCGGGGCGCATCTTGCCCCGGAAATCGGGTGTCAGGATCTCGATAGTGGTGTCAGGTGTATTGCGGCGCAACGCCTCGATCACTTTCACGAATTGCGAGGCGCCGCCATCAGGCAGATCGTCTCGATCGACGCTGGTGACGACGATATGCTGAAGGCCCAACTTGGCCGCAGCAATTGCCGTGTTCTCGGGCTCCATCAGATCCACCGCGCGCGGCATCCCGGTCTTGACGTTGCAGAACGCACAGGCGCGGGTGCACACGTCCCCAAGAATCATCACCGTCGCGTGCTTTTTCGTCCAGCATTCACCGATATTGGGGCACGCGGCCTCTTCGCATACGGTGTTGAGGTTCAGCTCGCGCATCAGCTTACGCGTCTCGTTATATCCCTGGCTAACAGGCGCGCGCACCCGGATCCAATCCGGCTTGCGCTGGCGCGGGGGCCGGCTTTCGTCGGGCACTGAGCCGGGCATGTTGGCAAGATCGTTCATAGGTCTCCATCTAGGCACGGGGAGCGTTTGCCGCAAGCGCGAGTGATGACGCAAACTCCAAGGCCGACGGCGCATAGTATGCAATACCGTATGCGCCGCGTTGAATTGACTGGTTTTCCACCACCTGACTGGCTTTAGGATCTGAGCAACACTTGCAGCGCACTGCGCGAACATGCTTATCAGCTTCAAGGAGGCCGAAATGCCCGAATATGCCGAGCTTCTGAAAGGCTATCAGCGCTTCAGACAGCACACCTATCCGCGCCAGCGCGAGCGGCTTCAGGAAACCGCGGTAGAGGGCCAGCATCCCAAGCTGATGGTGATTGGCTGTTCCGACAGCCGGGTTGATCCCACGCAGATTTTCGATGTCGATCCCGGCGAGATTTTCGTTGTGCGCAATGTCGCCGCGCTCGTGCCGCCATTCGAGACCACGCCCGGTTATCACGGGGTATCGGCAGCGGTGGAGTTTGCGGTCCAGATCCTTGAAGTGAAGCAGATTGTCGTCATGGGCCACGGCCGCTGCGGCGGGTGCAAGGCGGCATTGACGCAAGATTATGCCTCCGCAGCACCGGGCGAAGGCGGCTTTATCGCCAATTGGATCAACCTGCTGAGCGAGGCACGTGAACCCGTCGCTCAAGAATACGGGACCAGCGGGCGCGAGGCTGAACTCGCGATGGAATTTGCGGCAGTCCGACAAAGCCTTGCCAATCTGCGCACATTTCCGTGGCTGGCGCAAAAGGAACAATCGGGCGTCCTGAAGCTGCGCGGCGCGCATTTTTCCATACAGGAGGGCGTGCTGTATTCATTGGATGAGGATACGTCCAAATTCAGGCCCGAGGAGTAAGGTGCAGAACGCGCCGGATTAAGCCCTTGCCCTGCCCTGTCCGCTCGCGCATGTAACGGGCCATGTCTGAAACCACGCTTAAAAACATCGCCCTGCTGATCGATGCGGACAACACCACGCCCGATGGGATCGATCCGGTGCTGACGGTCATGGCAGAACTGGGCCAGGTAAATATCCGCCGCGCCTATGGCAATTTCGCCAAGGACAATCTGGCCCGCTGGGGTGAGATTACCAACAAGTTTGGCATTCGCCCCCAACAGCAATTCGATGTGTCGAAGGGCAAGAATGCAACCGACATGGCAATGACGATCGACGCGATAGACCTGCTGTATCAGGGTAAAGTCGATGGGTTCGGCATCATGACTTCGGATAGCGATTTCACCCCACTGGTTACGCGCCTGCGGCAGGACGGGATTATCGTTTATGGCTTTGGCGAGACAAAGACACCGCTCGCGTTTCAGTCTGTCTGCACGCGGTTTATCGACATCCGGAAATTGATCGCGACCAACGCCGCCGACCGTTCGACCGATCGCGGCAAGCCGACTGAAATCAAGACCGAGGCGCTGGCCGATGATTTGATGGAACTGATAACTGCGGCCTACTCTGAGGCCAAGGGCGATGGCGGTTTCGCCCGCCTTTCGCGGGTTGGGCAGATTGCCGGCAACCGCTCCAGCTTCGATGTGCGCAATTACGGCTTCAAAAGTCTCAAGGAAATGTTCGACTCATTCCCGAATTTCGTCATCGAACATCGCGATGACAATCAGATATACGTCAAACGCCTGCGCTGATCGCGCGGGATAGGGCGATACAAAAGGGGCGCCGGATCTGATCCAGCGCCCCTTATTTGTTCCAGCTTCTGAAATCGGACGATTATGCCCCGGTGCTTGCCATTGCAGTTCCGCTGCTTTTCTGGCTCGCATAGGCGGACCAGAGTTTGGCGATCGGCATGCGAGTCCCGGTGACCTTGCCGAGCGTTTCCTGAGCGGCGGCATATTCGCCAAGCCCAACCTGCGCGATACCAAGGCGGGTCAGCGTTTCGGCCGTATCCACACCCGGCATGGTCAGAGCCTTCTTGTAGAAAGTAGCGGCCTTTTCGTATTGGTCATAGCTCAAAAAGGCACCTCCGGCAGCGACCACGGTCCGCAATGCAGCATTGCCGGCCATCGCATCGCGTTCGAGCGCGGGCAGATCCGCCCGGTCGGCAGCAATCCGATTGTTCGCAGTAACCAGCGATTCCGCGACGTAACTGTCATCTCGGCTGACCGCACCTCTGGCATAACCGGTCTCGATAACGTCCTTCACTTCCTTGGGAAGGCGACGCGGATCGGCCACTTCGACGTAAATTATGTAATCGTTCTTGTCCTCAAGCGCATCGACCTTGCGGCTGAGACGCAGCAGGTCCAGAATTTCTGCGCCTTCATACTCGTTCAGATTGCGCACCAGATTGACTGCATCGCGCCAGTTCTTGGCAGATGGATAATCGGCCACCCATGCGAGCGACATGTCGTACACCTGCGGAACGATCGAGTTGTTGTACGACACGGTGATGCCACGGCGATACCATGACTCGTCCACGGGCAACCCCTGCGCCTTGCGTGCCTGGATCGCCTTGTCGAGATAATCGAGCCCGGCAACGTTGTCGCCATCCGAGAAATAGCTTTCCGCCATCGAGATCTGGAGATCGGATTGCGAGATCGTCTCGGTGGTGAAGCCTGCGTCGATTGCAGCCTGCAAATATCCGCGAGCCTTGGCGAAATCGTTGAGACCATTGGCCTGCTGATAGGCGATAAAGTTGAACCGGCCGATATTTTCCGGCAACACCTTGCCCGATGCCAGCATCATATCGAGACCCTGAACTTGCAGGGCGCGATCGGAGGATTTCACCCCGGCGCTGTAGACCAGACCGCCTGTGGCATTGCGCTCATCGGGCGAGACCGCCAGCGGGATCAGCGAATTGATCTGCGGACGCAGCGCAGCAACATCGGCGCCTTCTGCATTCAGCGCATCATTCACCGGGGAATAGGCCGCTACGAACTCTTTGGAGTATTGCGCCTGCGGTGCTTTTTCCTCTTTCTCTTTCTTGTCTTTCTTGCGCTGGGCGTGCGCTGCATCGGGCACGACATGGCCAACGATCATTGCGGTGCCGGTCGCGAGCGCGATGCCCAGAACAAATTTCGAGGCCTGCTTGCGCAGAGAGTAAGTGGTCATGCGAATGGTTCTCCCTTGGGATATTATGCGGTAGTCAAAGCGGGTTTGCGCGCCGCAAGCTGCTTTTGTGCATAGCAATGAGGCGGTTGCGGGCAATTTGCAATTACTGGTAAGCTGATCGGGCTGAATGGCCTTTGAATGGCGATAAAGTGTTGAGACTTATCCGTTCATCGCGATGCGGGCTCCATGACCCGTTTGTGGAACTGGCTGTGATCCGATCCTCTCTGTGCTGCAATAAATATCCCCTCGTGGCTTTCAGATGGCTGAACCATGCACTGCCATCAGGATCGGGCGAAGTGTGGAAAAAGACGCCTTTGTTCCATCTTCGTCCCCAAAGGTCGGTGGCTAATCTGCCCCGCGCACCCTACACAGGGGAACACGGCATCCTCCAACCTGACTAGAACAGAACTGGCCAAGTATCTTGAGCGACATCACCGGCTCCACAAATCCTAACGCTTCGGGCGAATACGAACGTATCGACATCGTCGATGAGATGAAGACCAGCTATCTCGATTACGCGATGAGCGTGATCGTCAGCCGCGCGCTGCCAGACGTGCGCGACGGGTTGAAGCCGGTTCACCGACGCATCCTCTATGCCAGCAACGAAGGCGGGTTTGTCGCGGGCCGCCCTTATCGCAAGAGCGCCAAGATCGTTGGCGATGTGATGGGCAATTATCACCCGCACGGCGATTCAGCGATCTACGATGCTTTGGCACGTATGACGCAGGATTGGTCGATGCGGGTGCCGCTGATCGATGGTCAGGGCAACTTTGGATCGATGGACCCTGATCCGCCCGCATCCATGCGTTACACCGAAGCGCGTCTGGCGCGCGTCGCTAACATGCTGCTCGACGATCTGGACAAGGACACCGTCGATTTTGCGGACAACTATGACGGATCGCGCCGCGAACCTCAGGTGCTGCCCGCGCGTTTCCCGAACCTGCTGGTCAACGGTGCGGGCGGCATTGCGGTCGGCATGGCGACCAACGTGCCGCCGCACAATCTGGGTGAAGTTATCGACGGTTGCCTCGCCTTCATCGAGAATCCGGCGATCACTTCCGAAGAGCTGATCGAACATATCCCCGGTCCCGATTTTCCCACTGCGCCGCTGATCCTTGGATCGAGTGGTGCGCGCAGCGCTTACCTGACTGGGCGCGGATCGATCCTGATGCGTTGCCGGCATGAGGTGGAGCAAAAGCGCGGCGACCGGCAGTCCATCGTGCTGACTTCTATGCCCTATCAGGTCGGCAAGTCCGGGCTGGTCGAAAAGATCGCCGACGCCGCCAAGGAAAAGCGGATCGAGGGCATTTCCGATATCCGCGACGAAAGCTCACGCCTTGGTGTGCGCGTGGTCATCGACCTCAAACGCGATGCCTCACCCGAAGTCGTGCTCAATCAGCTGTGGCGTTACACCCCGGCGCAATCGAGCTTTCCGGCGAACATGCTGGCCATTCGCGGCGGACGTCCCGAAACGCTGACCCTGCGCGAAATCATAAAAAGCTTCATCGCTTTTCGCGAAGAGGTTATCACCCGGCGCACCAAATTCGAACTGAACAAAGCCCGCGAACGCGCGCACGTGTTGCTCGGTCTGGTGGTTGCGGTTTCCAACCTCGATGAAGTCGTGGCGATGATCCGGGGTTCGTCAAACCCGGCAGAAGCGCGGGGCAAGCTGCTGGCGAAAAAGTGGCCGATCGGCGATATCGCGCAGTATATCAAGCTGGTCGAAGCGGTCGAGCCAACCGCCGATCAGGCCGATGGCACCTATCAGCTGTCCGAACGACAGGTCAGAGCGATCCTTGAACTGCGCCTTCTCCGCCTCACCGCGCTGGGCCGCGACGAGATAGGCGGCGAACTGGAAGAACTGTCCATCCAGATTGCCGAACTGCTCTCGATCCTGGGTGACCGGGTCAAGCTGTTTGGCGTCATGCGCGAAGAGCTCGAAGAGGTGCGCGCCACCTATGCCACCCCGCGCGTGTCCGAAATCGCACCTGCCTGGGATGGGCTGGAAGACGAAGACCTGATCGAGCGTGAGGAGATGGTCGTCACCGTCACACACGGCGGCTATATTAAGCGCACCCCCCTCGCGACGTTCCGCGCACAGGCGCGCGGCGGCAAGGGTCGATCCGGCATGGCGACCAAGGAAGAGGACGCCGTCACTGAATTGTTCGTCACCTCCACTCACAATCCGGTGCTGTTCTTTACCAACACCGGGCGTGTGTATCGCATGAAGGTATGGAAATTACCCGAGGGCGGCCCGCAGACGCGCGGTCGGCCGATGGTCAACCTTCTGCCGCTGGGCGACGACGAAGCCGTTACCAATGTGCTGCCCCTGCCCGAGGACGAAACCGAATGGGACGCGCTCAACATCGTGTTCGCGACCAAGCGCGGCATGGTTCGGCGCAACTCGATGGACGCCTTTGCCAATGTGCCGACCAACGGCAAATACGCGATGGGATTTGTCGAGGGGTCCGATGATCGGCTGATCGGGGTCGAACTGCTGGATGAAACGCAGGAAATCTTCCTCGCCAGCACCACCGGCAAGGCGATCCGCTTTGCCGCGACCGATGCGCGCGAGACCAAAAGCCGCACCGGCATCGGCGTGCAAGGGATGGGTCCAAAGGGCAAAGTCGAAGTTGTCAGCCTCGCCGTGCTCAACGCCACCGGCACCAACATGGAGGAACGTGAGGCATATCTGCGCGCTGCCCCGTGGAAAAACAACGATGCGACGCCGGAGCTTTCGCCCGAGCGCATGGCGGAGATGGAAGAAAAAGAGCAGTTCATCCTGACGATCTGCACGCGCGGATACGGCAAGATCAGCTCAAGTTTCGAATACCGCGTCACCGGTCGCGGGGGCAGAGGCGTCGTCAATATCGGCGAGCCTGCCTCCGACCCAGATCGCAACGGCCCGGTAGCGGCCAGTTTCCCCGTTCAGCACGGCGATCAGATCATGCTGGTGACCGATCAGGGCAAACTGATTCGGCTTGGCATCGATTTCCGTCACAGAATTGAAAACGGATTTGCGGAAAATCTTGGCTTCTCGATTATCGGGCGCAGTTCAGCAGGGGTCCGGCTGTTCAACGTCGCCAAAAACGAGCAGATCGTAAGTGTTGCCCGCATCGACGAGACCGAAGAACCCGAAAACGAGGCCGAGGAAGCCGTCATCGAGGAGATGGTCGAACGGCGCGGCGGTGGGGATGAAACCGCGCCCTACACAACGCCGCAGTCGGACAAGGATATCGAAGGTGAGCCCGACGCCTAGCGTCTACTCTGCAACCTTCTCGCCGCGCAGCGTCTGAACCACTCCGGTGGCAATCATGATCTGCGCGGCGAAATAGGTGGGCCAGACCAACTTTTCGGGCAGCACGCCCAGATCGAAACTGCCCATCCGGCTAAAGATCAGCCAGTCGCTGATGATGAACAGCACCACTCCTAGCCCCACACGATAGCGCGGAAAACGGCTGAGCCATGCAGCAGCCGCCATTGCGCCCAAGACGAGCGAATACAGCGCGATATCGCCGCGCTCGCTCAGCAGCCACGAAATCGCGGGTGTGCCCAGCAATAGCGCCGCAGCGCAGGTTTTTTCACCGGCTGTCGTAGAGTCGCGAAGGTTCCGCAAATACAGGATCAAGGCCACACAATGCGAGGCGAAAAAGAGAGCGCCCCCGACGGTGAAGGCGATTTCCAGCACCATGTCTGCCGCAGCACTCAGCGCCAGTGCCAGCGTCAGGATCGCGCCGTCCAATCCGCGTGTGCGGTGCATGGCATAGACCGCAAGCAGACCGACGCCCGCGCCTTTCAGGAGGATCAGCCACAATCCACCCACCGGATTGTTCCAGAGAAAATAGTACGCAATCCCAGCGACCAGGCTGGCGAGCAGCCATGGGCGCCGATCGATCAATCCACGTTTTGGCATGCGCTCTCCTGCTTGCCTGCCCCCAATGTCCTTCATCGGACTTGCGGGGCGGCTACCACGCAATTAGGTGCGATGCCATGACACATGACGTTCACATAATTGGCGGCGGGCTTGCCGGATCAGAGGCTGCCTGGCAGCTGGCGCAGCGCGGCGTGAAGGTGCGTCTTTCGGAAATGCGTGGATCAGGTGAAACGACCCCGGCGCATCACACCGACGGGCTGGCGGAGTTGGTGTGCTCGAACAGCTTTCGCTCCGATGACGATACGAAGAACGCCGTCGGCCTGCTGCATCACGAAATGCGCGCGCTCGACAGCATCGTCATGCGCGCAGGCGCGGTGGCTCAGGTGCCCGCGGGCAGCGCGATGGCGGTGGATCGCGACGTGTTCAGCGCAGAGGTAGAAAAGGCGTTGAGCCAGCATCCCAACATACAAATCGTGCGCGAGCGGGTGGATGCCCTCCCCGCCTCCGGCCTCACCATCGTTGCAACCGGCCCGCTGACCGCAGCCAGCCTTGCGCAAAGCATTGTCGCTGCCACTGGCAGCGATCGTCTGGCGTTTTTCGATGCAATTGCACCCATCGTTCATCGCGACAGCATCGACATGTCGAAATGCTGGATCCAGTCACGCTGGAACAAGCGCACCGAGGCCTCGAACGAAGACGGTGACTACATCAACTGCCCCATGACAAAGGAGCAGTACGTCGCTTTCCACAAAGGATTGATTGAAAGCGAAAAGACTGAGTTCAAGGAGTGGGAGAAAGACACGCCCTATTTCGACGGTTGCATGCCGATCGAGGTGATGGCCGCGCGCGGGGTCGAAACGCTGCGATATGGCCCGATGAAGGGCGTCGGGCTCGACAACCCTTATGACACCAACGAAGAACATCCGCAGGGTCGCTGGCCTCATGCCGTGGTGCAATTGCGCCAGGATAACAAACTTGGCACGCTGTGGAACATGGTCGGCTTTCAGACAAAGATGAAATACGCCGCCCAGATTGAGCTGTTCCGGACCATACCGGGGCTGGAAAATGCGGAATTTGCCCGGCTGGGCGGATTGCATCGCAACACGTTCCTCAACTCTCCCGAAGTGCTCGACCGGCAATTGCGATTGAAGGTCGCGCCGCATGTGCGATTTGCCGGGCAGGTGACCGGATGCGAAGGCTATGTCGAAAGCGCGGCTATCGGCCTCGTAGCCGGGATGATGACGGCGGCGCAGATTGCCGGCCGCGATTGGCAGGCGCTTCCCGCGTCCACAGCAATGGGCGCTTTGCTCAGCCACATCACGGGCGATGCCGAAGCGTCGACATTCCAACCGATGAACGTCAATTTCGGGCTGTTCCCGCCCTTGCACGAAGTGAAGAAGAAACAGCGCAAGGAAGCCTACACCGACCGGGCGAAAGCTGATCTTCAGGCGTGGATCAGCGCGACTAAAGAACGAGTCGCGGAGACGGTTTGAGCGGATCAGCGCTCAACACTTGCATGCGGGCTTTTTCTTGGTCGGCTTGGGTGCGGTTGCGGCGAATTCCGCCGTGGTCAATTTGTCATTGCTATCACGATCGGCGCTCTCGAAGCGTTCGACGGTGGTGACGGCCCATTCCTCAAAGGTCAGCAAATTGTTGCCGTCGACATCCAGTTTGCGAAATGCGTCCGAGCGCGTCGAGAGCATTTCATTGCGGGTGATGATCCTGTCCCGATCCCGATCATAGCGGAAGAAGCGCTTCTGTTCGCGCGTCAGTTCGCTGGCGGTCGGCGGTGCCGGGCCTTCCATTCCGGAGATATCTGCACTTGGCAGTTCGTCTGGCCCCGGCGCCGCCTCCGCCGCTTCGGGTGGAGGCGGCGCAACCTGCTCGATCTGCGCGCGGCCCTGCCACCAGAAGACGCCCACACCGGCGAGGATAAGCCCCACAAAAACACCCAGAACTGCCTGACGCATCCCGCTTTTCCTTCATGCAAACCCTGATGCACCGATAGCGGCTTTCACCGTCCTGCCAAGCCAGCGCGCATCGCCACCAGCGACGCCCCGCGCCCGGCCATTAGCGGAGTTCCGCCCGCGTCAAGCGAACGCTGCGCCAGCGCACCCAAGACCGCGATACCGCGGAGAGGGCCACGCAATCGCGCTGGCTTTGGCAATCGCGCAGCCACCTCCAACATCGTCAAACGCTCCTTGGCATCTGCTATGTGGCTTGCTGCGTCGGCTATTGCCCATAGGCTCGCGTTTGCTGCAACCGCCTCGCACTGATCGGGCGATGCCTCTGACATCTTTGCGTAGCTGGACATGGCAGCGGCGCGTCCATCGGCAAATCCCGCAGCAGCATCGTGGGACAGTGGCGGGTCGGCCAGCATGTGCTCCCACCCGTCGACCAGTGTGATCAGCCCGGACTCATGTCCTGTCCAGAAGTCTGCAATTGCATCTAGAACCGCGTCACCCGTAGGCCTTTCGCTGACGGGCGTGCCGAGGATATCCCGCCACCAGGCGAGGCGCATCTGGCCAAGCATCGGCTCGTTCGTGCCCGCAACGATCCGTGCAAGACGAGCGTCGACCTCGAAGAGCGTGCGCAGGGCGTCGCGAAAGCCGGAGGGTGTGTATGCCAACGCGATCTGCACTTCGGCAGGCAGCGCAATTGTGGAAGCAGAGCCATTCATCGCAACCGCGCGTAGCCGGTTGGAGGCAGGTCATGTCAAGCAAAACGCGGTGCAGCGCACGACACAGTTACGATCCGCGGCAGGGCGTTGGCTGACCCGCGCGCCACATCCCTCAGCAATCGTGCCTCGCCACTCCTCCGACCGGCGTGACATTCATGATAGCGCCGCCGCGCGTACGGAACATCGAAGTTTCTATGAAAATGCCGTTGTTCGGCAGCATTCCCTCGACCAGTTTCTTGCTCACGATTTCCTTGTACGGAAAGAACACCTCGGAAACGATGACCATCTGGTTCTGACCAAGGGTGATGTCATTCGGCAAATCCACTTTCGGTCCATCCGCGATATCGTCGGTGGTCGTCCACTCGGTGCCGATCTTGCTGTCAAAGCTATCTTTCGCCAGACAACGTTGCCACACTACCCTGTTCTGCACCTCGTTTTCGCCGTTATCAAAAACGCCAACGACAGCTGTGATAATCACATTCCCGTTCGGGGCAAATTCAAACGGTTCCGAAATCTGCTGCACGGCCTTGTACATGTCACCGATTTGCCGCTCGTTGGGCGCGATCTGGTTGGCCGCAATTTGATCTGCAACCGTCGATGCGACCCGCTCACTTTTTTGATAAGCGAGCACGACATTGGTGAATTCAAGTCCAACAAGGCCCATGCCGACGAACACCGGAAGCGTGTACGCAAATTCGATCGCCGCCAGCCCGAGTTCGTTCCTGCGAAGCGACCTGATGCGCCGACGGATAGTGGCGAGGCCGCTTGCCGCCACAGCTTTGGAAATTAAAGCGCGCATGCTGCCTCCCTGAACGGTTCGTTACGGACAACCGTTACCGATTCGATGGTGTAATAATCGCGCCCGGAATTGATCTGCCTAGAAACGGCCGGAACCAGTGACTTGACTTTGAAAGTCGCCGTAAATCGCACGACTTCTCCAAACGATCCAAAATCGCCTTCGGAGCCCATATCCGCATCCCACTCTCCGTTGCCATTCACATCGGTGTAGGATTCGCCTTCATCGCGCTGCCCGCTGCCGTTAACGTCATCGAACGGCTCAGGATTGCCGACATCGCCGAAATTGCCGCCGTACGAATCCACTCGTACATCTGGTGGCTCTCCATCAGAACTGACGACAAAAGACATCCGTTCTGCGATGCCTTCTTCGATAGCTTCGGCGTTTTCATTCGGGCAATCGCTGACCCGCGACTGGCGCGCAGCGGTGAGGACCGCATTTTCAAGGGTGGAGCGCGCGAACGTCAAATAGCCGACTTCGAGCAGCCCTCCGATGAGCATCAACATCACCGGTGCAATGAATGCGAATTCGACAGCCGTCACACCGTCTTCGCGACGACACAATGTTTTGAGGCGCGACATCATTTCGTGAGCCTAAGGTTCACCAGCTCTGAAGCGATGGTGACAAACGCATCATTCAAATCATTGCCGCTTGCCGCAGAGAAGAAGTGCGTGTTGCGGTCGGTTGCGCAAGTCCGGAACATCTCCCGCGTCGCATTACCCTGGGTGCCAGTGTCCAACGCAAATGCAATGGTGTAGATTTCAATACCTTCACCCTTCATGGCTTCGCAGGTTTTCGCAAACCTGCGCGCCAAATGATCGATCGTCTGTTCCCTGTTCGTGGAAGAGATGATCTTGCGGTCTTCATAGGTTCCATAGGCGGTGTATGCAGTGTCAAGTATTGTTGACCCACCCACTTTGCGACCGTCATCACGGCTGTCAAAGTTACCATCGGTCATGAAAATCACGACCCTTTTTACAGGGACGTTGGCTGGCCGGGTACGCGGAAATATATCGTCGCGCGACATCAGGCGATACGCCCATGTCATCGCCGGATTGTGGAACGTACCCGTACCCGGCAGCAATGCCGCATTCTCATCATCAATGTACTTGCGCAGACCAGCTTTTGTCACTGAATAGGACAGCGGAAGCGCCTGAGAGGGGCACTGATAATTGGGTGATGCGCCCCATTGGCTATTCGGACTGGAGTTTGTTTTGTTGCCAGAATAATGATTATATGCTCGCGCGTTAACGTAATCACTCTTGTCCGGCAACCGATCGAAACTGATGACAGCATTGGTCTTATCACATTCGCGGTCATTACCGGTGACTGTGTGCTTGCAAATGTCGTTGCCGAACTGCTTTATGAGCCTGTTCTTGACGGTCGGTATTTCGAAGAACTTATCCCGGCGGCTTTCAGGAATCTTGTAACGGTTGTTCACATTCTGGAACGAATCCACGAATATTGGAGGATAGACGAACGGTTCAAGTCTGGGCATCCCGCCCTCGCCCGGCATGTTACTGCCAAGATCGAACGCGCCAGTGTCCATTGTAAATCTATCGTCAGAAATATTTTTGACTGTCGGGTCTGCAAAAACGCAGCCCTTCCATCCCAATGCATCGGATGTCGAAATGTCCGTAAATCCTGGGCGCTCCTGCACCATGCTGGCATCCTGTGCTCTCACAAGACGCCCCACATTGACCATGGTGTTGTAAGGCAGAATGCCGACTGCAAAGCCATCACGGCTTTCTTTGTTACCATAGATAACGTCGACAAAACTCTTCGACGCTTTTTTCAGCGCGGTCATCCTGGCACCTTCCATGGAACCAGTGTTATCGAGGACAAGCAAAGCCTCAACCGAGTTGGGCAAGGTGTCCGACGCTTCCGCTACGGCCTGCGCTGCGATTGGCAGTGTATCGATGCCGACGAGGCGCAGCAGTGTGGTCTCGATTGTGCCGCTTGCACTAACCTCGGCTTTGACGAGGTTGTCGGTTTCGCTCACCTGCACTTGTTGGTTTGTAAGATCTGCGCCCAAATAACCGACCGGGAAATTGGCTCGCATATAATCTTTGCCGATGTTCTCCGATTCACCGGTTGAATTGATCGTGAGCTGTTTAGCCCGGACAGCAGCGAGGGCGGCGGAGTCGACCGCGCCCTGCAATTTTGAATTCGCGAGGTAGGCGCGGCCAAAATCAATGCCACCGCCAATCATCGCGGCTGTCGGAACAAACGCTGCCGCCATAATTGGCAGAACACTTCCGCGAGTGTCGCGGAGAATAGATTTGACCGCCGCACGGAACCGCATCGTGCGCGCAATTTTTGCACCTTGTTCTGACATTGCCTGCTCCGTCCAAAAACCCATATACCTGAGCATTAGACACAAGGACTTACCGATTATTTAATTGGCACAGTTAATAACCGCTGGATGTGTATGGTTAAGTCGCTGATCCAGGCACCAGGTCAGATGTAGCAAACCCTCTTTACAGTATCGACAATGCGGGCTGCGTTTATCACCGCCAGCTTTTCGAGGTTCGCGGCATAGGGCAGCGGGACATCCTCGTTGCAGACCCGCAACACGGGCGCATCAAGATCGTCAAAGCCCTCTTCCATGCAAATCGCAATCACTTCGCTCGCGATCGAGCAGGTTGGCCAGCCCTCCTCGGCGATCACAAGACGGTTGGTTTTCGCAAGGCTGGAGAGGATCGCCTGCTTGTCCATCGGGCGCAACGTGCGCAGATCGATGATTTCAGCGTCGATACCTTCCTCGGCCAGCGTCGCGGCTGCCTCCAGCGCGAGGCCGACACCGATCGAATAGGACACTATGGTGACATCGGCCCCTTCGCGCACGATCCGCGCCTTGCCAATGGGGAGGACGTGATCATCAAGATCGGGCACGTCGAAGCTGCGCCCGTAGACCAGTTCGTTCTCCAGGAATACGACCGGATCTTCCGAACGGATCGCCGCCTTCATCAGCCCCTTTGCATCGGCACTGTCATAGGGCGCGATAACGATAAGACCAGGGACGCTGGCATACCACGGCGCATAGTTCTGGCTGTGTTGCGCGCCGACGCGGCTGGCTGCGCCGTTGGGGCCGCGAAACACAATCGGGCAGCGCATCTGTCCGCCAGACATATAATTGGTCTTGGCGGCGGAATTGATGATATGGTCGATAGCCTGCATCGCGAAGTTGAAGGTCATGAACTCGACGATCGGGCGCAGGCCACCCATCGCCGCGCCCGTTCCAATCCCGGCAAAGCCATATTCGGTGATCGGCGTATCGATCACGCGCTTTGGCCCAAATTCATCGAGCAAGCCCTGAGTGACCTTGTAGGCGCCCTGATATTCGGCAACTTCCTCACCCATCACGAACACACGGCGGTCGGCGCGCATCTCTTCGGCCATGGCATCGCGCAAGGCCTCCCGAACGGAAACCTTCGTGAAGCTGGTGCCAACGGGAACATCGGGATCGTGTGCGGGAGCGCTCGGCGTCGGTTTATCGACAGCAGGCGCTGGAGGTGGCGCGGGCGCGGATTGCGGGGCCGGAGTCGATTGAGGCGCGGCAGGTTCCTCGGCTTCGGGCGAAGCTGCCTCGCCCTCCGCCGCCAGCAGTGCGATCACCGTCCCTACCGCGACGTTCTCCGTCCCTTCGGCGATCATGATCTTCGTCAGAGTGCCTTCGTTGATCGCCTCGAATTCCATTGTCGCCTTGTCGGTTTCGATTTCGGCGATGATATCGCCAGGCTCGATCGCATCGCCCTCGGCCTTGAGCCATTTGGCGAGCGTGCCTTCCTCCATCGTGGGTGACAGCGCGGGCATTTTCAGTTCAATTGCCATCGCTCAGTACTCTCCGACCAGAACATCTGTGTAGAGTTCTGCGGCAGCAGGCTCAGGCGAGCTTTCGGCAAAATCGGCAGCCTCTGCAACGCGTGCACGAATAGCCTTGTCGATCGCTTTCAGTTCGTCCTCTGTTTTGCCACTCTCGATCAGCGTTTTCTTCAGTCCCTCGATCGGGTCGTTATGGTCGCGCTGGTCCTGCACCTCCTCGCGGGTACGGTACTTTGCCGGGTCAGACATCGAATGCCCGCGGTAGCGATAGGTGTTGCACTCCATCAGCACCGGCCCCTTGCCCTCGCGCACATGCCTGAACGCGACTTCGGCGGCGGCGCGCACTTCGAGCACGTCCATACCGTTCACTTCCATGCCCGGAATGCGAAACGCCGTGCCGCGGCGGTAAAAGCGCGTTTCGGCAGAAGACCGCTTGGTCGCGGTGCCCATTGCATACTGATTGTCCTCGACCACGAAAACGATGGGCAGATTCCACAGCGCCGCCATGTTGAAGGTCTCGTATACCTGACCCTGGTTGGCGGCACCGTCGCCGAAATAGGCAAGGCACAGGCCGCCATCCTCATTATACTGATGCGCCAGCGCAAGGCCCCCGCCCAGCGCGACCTGCGCGCCGACGATGCCATGACCGCCGTAAAACTTATGCTCGGTCGAGAACATGTGCATTGACCCGCCCTTGCCCTTGGAAATGCCAGCCTGACGCCCGGTCAGCTCGGCCATGATAACCTTGGGATCGATGCCATAGGCCAGCATGTGGCCATGATCGCGGTATCCGGTGATGACACTGTCGCGATCCCCGTCCAGCGCGGATTGCAGGCCGATCGCGACCGCTTCCTGTCCAATGTAGAGGTGGCAGAAACCCCCGATCAGACCAAGGCCGTAAAGCTGACCGGCCTTCTCCTCAAACCGGCGGATCAGAAGCATCTGCTCATAGAACTCAATCAATTGATCGCCTGAAGCCTGGAACCGCTTTTCCGCCTCGAATTCGGTCTGAAGCGAACGCAGTGCAAAATCCGGATCGTCCGACGGTGCGGCGGTGTCTGCCTTAACCGTCTGATTATCCGTGTCTGATTTTACGGGCTTTTGCGTGCGGGCGGGTGTCTTGGGCTGCTTGGCCAAGGCTTCGTATTCCTTTGTCTGATCGCGCCGCAAAGGGCGTTGCTGTCGTGAGAGAGCGGGCGCGAGCGCGGTATAACCGAAGCCAAGCGCTTTACGCAACGGCAACCCTCATCATGCAGCGCAGGATCAGGAACAATGTGAGTAGAAGATCAATCTTCGGAGAGAGTAATGACTACCTCATCCGCGTGGAGCACGCCCAGATCGCGCCGGACCAGTTCGCCTGCAAGATCAGGATCGGCGTGGCGCGGATCAAGCAGCTTTACGCGGTTATCCAGCGCGGCCAGATCCTCTTTGAGGAGGGCGATTTCCTTCTCGCGCATCTGCAAGACAGCGGTGTTTTCATACCATGTCAGCACCCCCCACGGCCCGGCGATCGCCAGCCCGCCCAGCACCAGCAGCAAAAGCAGTGCCGACCACGCCTTGATCGGATCAGTTGGCAACAGCACCTGATGGCGTGCAACATGCATGTGATTACAATCCCCCGATAGCAGATCCCACAGAATCACAATTACGAGGTGGGTTCAAGAACAAAGAGACCTATCCTGCAAATCGCCCGCCGAATAAAGCCTCTTGTGTCTGCCCCTGATACGAGCGCAGCCCTTAATACGAGCGCGGGAGGCCCAGAATGTGTTCCGCCAAATAGGAGAGAATGAGATTGGTCGAAATCGGCGCGACGGTGTAAAGACGCGCCTCACGAAACTTGCGCTCAACATCGTATTCCTCGGCAAAGCCGAAGCCGCCAAATGTTTGCACGCACATATCCGCCGCGGCCCAACTGGCTTCCGATGCCAGCAGTTTGGCCATGTTGGCCTCCTCCCCCGGATTGCCGCCGTCATCGTAAACGTGTGCAGCGTGGTGCACCATCAACTCGGCCGCGCGCATTTGCGCATAGCAACGCGCGATCGGGAACTGGATCCCCTGGTTCTGACCAATGGGCCGCGCAAAAACCTCTCGGTCGCTGGCGTAGCTGGTGGCGCGTTCGATGAACCATTTGGCATCGCCAATACACTCTGCCGCAATCAGAATGCGTTCGGCATTCATTCCAGACAGGATGTAGCGGAAGCCCTTCCCCTCCTCCCCGACCAAAGCGGACGCTGGGATGCGCAGATCATCGAAAAACACTTCGCAGGATGAATGATTCATCATCGTCCGGATCGGCTTGATCGACATGCCGGATTTCACCGCCTCTTGCATATCGACAAGGAACATCGAGAGCCCCTCGGTCTTCTTCTCCACCTCCTCGCGCGGGGTCGTGCGCGCCAGCAGCAGCATCAGGTCGGAATGCTCAGCGCGACTGGTCCAGATTTTCTGGCCATTGATCACGTAGCTTTCGCCGTCTCGTACAGCCCGCGTTTTCAAGCTGAGCGTATCGGTGCCGCTGGTGGGTTCAGATACGCCAAACGCCTGAAGCCGCAGCTCACCGCTGGCTATTTTCGGCAAATAGTGCGTTTTCTGATCCTCGCTGCCATACCGCAGCAGCGTATTCATGATGTACATTTGGGCATGCGCTGCCCCGCCATTGCACCCGCTCGCCTGCACCTCCTCCATGATCACACAGGCCGCATCCAGACTAAGCCCGCTGCCACCGAATTGTTCGGGAATAAGCGCGGCGAGAAAACCGGCCTTCGTCAATGCATCCACAAATTCAGCGGGATATTCGCGCGCCGCATCCTTGGCCCGCCAGTATTCGCCGGGAAAGCCATCGCACAGCGCCCGCACCGATCGGCGAATGTCGGCCAGATCTTCGTTCTCGTTATTCACGCGGTCGGGTTTTGTCATGTTCATCAAACCTCACCTCGCTGACCAAACCATGAAAGTCCAGCGCCCCTCGATGCCCGTTAGCCATAGCGCCGTTGTGGAAGCGTCGGAACTTTCTGTCTGATTTTCCCGTTCATCACCAGACCGCAAGATGAAGGGGGCAATCTGAGTGATTGATACACTGTACGACCAACTGAACGCGATGGGCATCGAATTTGTCCGGTCACTGCCGGGCATCGCGATCGCCCTGATTATTGTTATCTTGACAGCCATTGTTGCGCGCTTTGCGATCCGGATCGCCCAGTCAATGATCGGTCACACCGATCTTCGGCCATCGCTGCAACAGCTTGTTGAAACGATGGTGACGCTGGGAGTCTGGATCTTCGGTATCTTGATTGCCGCGATTGTCGTTTTCCCGGGAATCACCGTCGGTAGTCTTGTCGCCGGCCTGGGCATTGGCGCGGTAGCGATCGGGTTTGCCTTTCAGGATATCTTCGAGAACTTCCTCGCAGGCGTGCTGATCATGGTCCGTGAAAAAATGCGGATCGGGGATGTTATCGAATGCGAGGGCATCATGGGCAAGGTCGAACATATAACTTTGCGCGAGACCCACATTCGAGCGCTTTCGGGTGAACTGACGGTCGTACCCAACTCGATCCTATTCAAGAATCCGGTCGAGATTTTGACCGATACGGCTCAGCGTCGCCACGATGTGGTGGTCGGAGTATCCTACGACACCGATCTGGACGCTGCCGCAGAAGTCATTCGCAAGGCTGTTTCCGCCGTTGAAGTGGTCGACACGGAAAAGGGCGTCGATATCTTCGCGCAGGAATTCAATTCGTCTTCAGTCGATTTCCTCGTGCGCTGGTGGTCCGGCTCCACCCCGCGCGATGGCTGGGAGAGCAAAGACAAGGTCGTGCGATCCATCAAGCGCGCGCTGGATGATGCGGGCATCGAAATTCCCTTCCCCTACATCACCCATACCTTCAAAGAGCGGGTGCCGATGGGAGAGCAGCCGGGCGAAAGCGCCTGAGCGCGCCGGTCTTCCCATCCAGAACCGGAAGGGAAAAGCCGTGAGAATCCTCAGCTATGATCCAGCGCGTTTTGCCGATATTCCTGATTACCCCTTCGCCGAAAACTGGGTTGAGATTGACCTTGGCGAAGGGTTTTCAGGGCGCATGCATTATGTAGACGAGGGGCCCAAGGATGCGCCGCCGGTACTGTTGTTTCATGGCGAGCCGAGCTGGAGCTATCTGTATCGCAAGATGATCCCTGTGCTGGTCAACGCAGGTTTTCGCTGTCTGGCACCCGACCTCATCGGATTTGGCAAAAGCGACAAGCCCGATAACATCGGCTTTTACACCTATGACCGGCACGTCAACTGGCTTAACCAATGGCGTGACGCTGTTGTGTTACAGCCCGCCGCGCTGTTCTGTCAGGACTGGGGCGGATTGCTGGGGCTGCGGATGGTTGGTGAGGCGCCCGAACGCTTCACCTGCGTAGTCGCCAGCAACACCTTTCTGCCCACCGGCGGCACACCCTCGCCCGCCTTCGTGATGTGGCGCGAATTTGCGAAGTCCTCTCCGGACTTCAAGATCGACGAACTGCTCCAGCGCGCCACAGCCACCGTCCGGACGCCCGAGGAGATCGCCGCTTACGATGCGTCCTTCCCCAATGAGGCAAGCAAGGCCGGAGCACGCGCCTTCCCGCAACTCGTCCCGGTCGAAGATGGGATGGACGGCATCGAACAAAACCTCATTGCGTGGCAAGGGCTTGAGGCTTTCGACAAACCCTTCCTGACGTTGTTCGGCGAAGATGACCCGGTGACCGGCGGTCTCGCCCAGCCTCTGATCGACCGGATTGCGGGAGCACAGGGCCAGCCTCACGCCATGCTCTCAATCTGTGGCCATTTCAGTCAGGAGGACCGGCCGATGGAACTTGCTCAGGGGGTGATCGACACCGCGAAGGCAGCAGGGTTACACGTTTGAAATTGGCTTGCTGCGCAATCGGTACCGCAATGTGAGGCGTCACCAACTTAACCGGATATTAGGGACTTATCCGTAGATCACGCTTAGAAAACACTCTATATCGCACGCTTCGTCGTCGACTACACTTCAGCCTGTGAACGGCTGTTGAGAAAGCGCTCCGGCTTCGTTCCGAACGGCCTCTCGCAATGATGGTCGCTCCGGATAGGCCGAGCGCTTTTTTACGTTTTGTCTCTGGCGCGGGTGACGGCGAAAGCGATGTTGTGCCTTGCGCCAGGCCTGCTAAATGAGGCCTCGCGTCCCCGTAGCTCAGGTGGATAGAGCGTCGGATTCCTAATCCGAAGGCCACAGGTTCAAATCCTGTCGGGGACACGTTTTTGCAGGCGCTACCGCTTCACTGATTCAACACGCATTTTATAAGCCACCGCTTCGCTACTTGAGCGCGGCTAATTCACTCAGTTGAGCTTCTCGGGATCCGCAACGGGGAACGGCAAAGCGGCTATTTGCACACCTTCATCAATCAGCGCCTTGGCCTCTTCCTTGCTGGCCTTGCCGTGAATGGGTGCCTCCTCGCGCTCGCCATAGTGCATTTCACGCGAAGTCTTGGCGAAGTTGCTCCCCACCCAAGTGCTCTGCGCAAGCGCCTTTGCCTGCGCGTCTGCCAGTTTTGCAAGCGCTTGCTGAACCTCGGCGGGCATGGCTCGATTGGCAAGCGGCGCTACGCCCGAAGATGGCTCTTCGACCGTGTTCGCGGGCACAGCCGCCAAAGCGCGGGAATCGCCCTGCACATCGTCTTTCGTATTGCCCTTAATCGGCACCGATGGCGCCATCGGTGCCTTGCTGACCACCAGCGAGCTGCATTCCGGGCAACTCAACAGCGCGCCCGCCAACTGCTGTACGTAGTCAGCCGATGACCCGAACCACCCCTCAAACCGGTGACCGTGTTCGCAGTGCAAATCGAAAACTATCATGTTGGACCCTAGTTGGGGATCACACGCTTGTTGGCAAGGCTGGGAAGCTGCGAGCGAACCTCTGCGATCCGGTCAAGATCAATGTCGCAGCACTCAAGACCCGGCCTGTCCCCGCCCATGTCGAGCAGCACCTCGCCCCAAGGGTCGATGACAAGGCTATGGCCATAGGTTGCGCGCCCGTCGGCATGGTGTCCGACCTGCGCTGCAGCGATGACAAATGCACTGGCCTCGATCGCGCGCGCTCTCAGCAAGGTGTGCCAGTGCGCCGCTCCGGTCGGCACGGTGAACGCCGCGGGCACGGCAATCGCATCGCACGCCCGGCGGCCCAGCGCCTCGAACAGGGCGGGAAAGCGCATGTCATAGCAAATGGTCAGGCCCAAAAGACCCAGCGGCGTGTCGGGTACGCTCACAACATCACAGCCCGGTTCATAGGCCGAACTTTCCCGCCAGGTTTCTCCTGTCGCAAGCTGCACATCGAACATGTGGATCTTGTCATAGGTCACTGGATCGACGGCGCCATCGCCGTTACGATTGAAATACATCGAACGGTTGGCCCACTTGCCGCTTCCCGCCAGGACGGCCTGTGATCCCAGTGCGATATCGATCCCGAATTTTATCGCATAGTTGGTGAGCCGCTCGGTAACCTCGCCCGGGCCGGAACTCTCGATCCAGCTCGCCGCGCGTGCGCGATCACGGTCGAGGAGGATCGACATTTCTGGCGTGAAAAGCACCTTGGCGCCTCCAAGTGCCGCCGTTCTGGCCGCCTCTTCAATCGCGAACAGGTTTTCCTCCGGATTTATCCCGGAAATCATCTGAAGGACTGCGATTTTGGGCATGGTCTGTATCTACCCGGCCAGCAGCGTATCAAGTTTGCCCGCTGCCTCCAGCGCGGCGAGATCATCCGAACCGCCGACATGGCGATCCCCGATGAAAATCTGCGGAACGGTGCGAGCACCCGGCGCGCGGGCGAGCATCTCGTCACGCTTTGCCCCGCCAACAGTGATGTCGAATTCGTTGAATTCAGCACCCTTGGAGCTTAGCAAATGCTTGGCCCGGACGCAGAACGGGCAGGCAAACTTGGTGTAGATGTCGATTTTCGGCTGGCTCATTGTGGATCCTTGTAACCCCTTGAAAGGTGCACTGTGCACACCAGATAATTCGTGTCGCCGCTTTTCGCCAGTTATTGGGAAATACAATCGGTGACACAGCCCCGGTGCTGCACGCGGCAGGCCGGTACACTTGAACCAAATTGCTCGCAAAACAGAGGATTTGTAATTATGTCACGTCTCGATTTTACTCCCTATCGTCGCAGCACTGTCGGCTTTGATCGCTTGTTCGATCTGCTCGAAAGCCAGGCGCGCCAGAGCGCCGGCGACAACTATCCTCCCTTCAACATTGCCCGTCAGGGTGAGGACAATTACCGCATCACGCTGGCCGTTGCCGGCTTTCGCTCGCAGGATATTGATATCACCGCGCAGCAGAACCTGCTGACTGTCCAGGGCAAGAAGCGTGAGGATCTGGATGACGGGTCCGAGGTGCTGCATCTGGGCATCGCAAATCGCGGGTTCGAGCGTCGGTTTGAACTGGCCGATTTCGTGCGAGTGGATCGTGCCGACCTCGCCGATGGGCTGCTTATCATCGATCTGGTGCGCAAAGTGCCAGAGGCAATGAAGCCGAAAAAGATCGCGGTGGGGTCCTCAACCTTGAAGGCGGTCGATACCAGCTCCGATGCAGATGACCGCCATGAAAAGGCGGCGAACGCGGCCTGATCGCGACAATTTCCAGATCGCAAATCAACGGGCGGCTCCGCTTTGGCGGGGCCGCCATTTCTATGCCATCTGTTTAAGTCGAGGAAACGAGTTGGAGGCGGACCATTGAGATCCGCCCCCGCGACCAAAAGCCGCCTCGGCCAGAGCCTAGCGTCCGGGTCGCAGAAGACGCTCAACTCTGGCACGAGCTGTTGGCAGCACTCAAATATTGCTCCGGTCCCCAAGGGGGGTGCTGCGATCTTTGAATGGCAGGGCCCTCCCTACCCCTTCAGGTTTTCTGAAGGTCTCGAGGAGAATTAAGGCCTGATCTGTGGCCCTTGCAAGTTCTATTTTGGCTATGTTGTAAGACGGCGACACACTCGAAAAACTCCGAGATTTCCTAGGATTTCAAACATTGTCGCTGAAGGTGTATTCAAATCAAGGGCTTGGTCGACACCGCCCAATGAAGCCCGGAGCGATTTCGCCGATCCGAAAACGTCAGAACAAGCGCGACTGTTCAAGCGCGGCAGCAATAAACCCGGCAAAAAGCGGGTGGGGATCGAACGGTTTCGACTTCAGTTCAGGGTGAAACTGGACGCCGACGAACCAGGGATGATCGGGGCGCTCAACAATTTCGGGAAGCAGGCCGTCAGGTGACATTCCGGCAAACACCAGCCCCTGCTTTTCCAGCGGCTCGATATAGGCGCTGTTGACCTCGTAACGATGCCGATGCCGCTCAAAAATGGTATCGGAGCCGCCATATATTGCGCGCGTGTGGCTGTTGGCAGACAGTTTTGCCTCATAGGCGCCAAGCCGCATCGTGCCGCCAAGATCGCCACCCTCTTCGCGCTGCTGTATGCCGGCTTCGCTCATCCATTCGGTGATGATGCCGACGACCGGCTCTCTGGTGTCGCCAAATTCGGTTGAGGATGCTGCGGCAAAACCGGCATCGCGTGCAGCTTCAATGCAGGCCATCTGCATTCCAAGGCAAATCCCGAAGAATGGCACCTTGCGGGTGCGCGCGAACCGCACGCTTGCAATCTTTCCCTCGCTGCCGCGCTCACCAAAGCCGCCGGGCACCAGAATGCCGTGCATCGGTTCCAGCGCGGAGGCGATTTCGCTGTCGTTGCCTTCGAATATCTCGGCATCGATCCAATTGATATTGACCTTCACCCGGTTGGCAAGCCCGCCGTGGATAAGCGCCTCGTTGAGGCTTTTATAGGCATCGGGCAGGCCGACATATTTACCCACGACCCCGATTGTGACTTCGCCTTCGGGATTGAAATAGCGGTCGGTCACGTCATGCCACGAAGAAAGATCGGGCTGGGGCGCGTCTATAATGCCGAACCCGCGCAGCACTTCGGCATCCAACCCCTCACGGTGGTATTGCAGTGGAACCGAATAGATCGAGGGCGCATCAAGCGCCGGGATCACTGCTTCCTTGCGGACATTGCAGAAATTCGCGATTTTCTGTCGCTCGGTCTCGGGGATCGGGCGTTCTGCACGGCACAGCAGCACGTCCGGCTTTATCCCCAGGCTTGCCAGTTCACGCACCGAATGTTGCGTCGGCTTGGTCTTCAATTCGCCCGCCGCCGCGAGATAGGGCACCAGCGTTACATGCACGCTGAGCGTCTGCAACGGTTCAAGATCGTTCCGGATCTGGCGGATTGCCTCCATGAATGGCAGCGATTCGATGTCGCCCACCGTCCCGCCGATCTCGCACAGGATGAAGTCGTGATCGTCCTGGTCGGCCAGCGCGAACGCCTTGATCGCGTCGGTCACATGCGGGATCACCTGCACTGTCGCGCCGAGATAATCGCCACGCCGCTCACGCGCGATAATGTCGCGATAAACGCGGCCAGAAGTGATGTTGTCGCTCTGCCGCGCCGATACGCCGGTGAAGCGTTCGTAATGCCCCAAATCGAGATCGGTCTCCGCCCCGTCATCCGTGACGTAGACCTCACCGTGCTGATAAGGGCTCATCGTGCCGGGGTCGACGTTGAGATACGGGTCGAACTTGCGAATCCGCACCTTGTACCCGCGCGCCTGCAACAGCGCGGCGAGACTTGCCGCCATGAGACCTTTGCCGAGCGAGGAGACCACGCCGCCGGTGATGAATATGTACCGCGCCATGGGAGTTGAGCCTTAAACAGGGGCGTGGATTCGGGGCAAGCGAATTGACGCCGCTTTGACACGATCATCCACAACGCATTTATGTATCTTAAGGATGCGACCGTAGCGCCGTGCGAACAAACAAGGGATAGTTCGCGGGGTGGATGTCGTCTTACCGCTGTGCGGGCTGCGCCGGAGCAGGATCCCCTGCTTCAGCCGGAGCCGGGTCCGCCAGCAAATCAGCCCCGCCTGCCGGTGCTACCGGGTCGGCGAGCAGATCATTTGTTCCGCCAGGTGCGTTCACGCCGCGATCAAGGGTGGAGGAGATCCCATCGGAGCCGCTCGTCTCCACGGCAACCGCCGCGAGCACAATCGAAAGACCTACGAACGCTACCGCCAGCCACTTGGTTGCGCGGGTGAGAAAGTCCGCGGCACCACGAGCGCCCAGTGCACCCGTCGGACTTCCGCCGATCCCAAGACCGCCTCCTTCGGATCGTTGCATAAGCACAACGCCGACCAGCGCCGCAGCTACGATCGTCTGAAGGACAGTGAGGAAGATGAAAAGGCCCATTGCAATTTTCTCTGGTGAATTCGTGTGTGGAGCGCATCTAGGAGCGGTATCGCTCCGGCGCAAGTTCAGTGATCGACGCGGCACGGCTACAAACCTTGCCCGCGCTGGATTTCGCGTTAGGTTTCGGAGAGATCGTCCGCAGCCGCGAGCGCGATACCCATGAAACTGTCCGCTGTAAGGCTGGCCCCGCCGACAAGCGCGCCGCCGACTTCGGGAATCGCGAAGATTTCCGCAGCATTCTCGGGCTTTACCGATCCGCCGTAGATGATGCGGACTTCCGCGCCTTGCTCCTCGCGAAACAGTTCGATCAGCAATGCGCGAATGGTGCCGTGCATTTCGCCGATGTCCTCGACCGTGGCCGTCTGGCCGGTGCCAATCGCCCAAATGGGTTCATAGGCGATTGTCAGTTTTTCCGAAGCGTTCTCGATCGCAGGCAGCGAGGCAATGAGTTGCTGCTTTACGAACGCGATCGCGCGGTCCGCAGCGCGGGTATTTTCGCTTTCGCCGCAGCACAGGATCACCCGCAGACCGGCTTCCATCGCGGCCTCGACCTTGGCCTTGATCATGGCATCGGTTTCGCCGTGCTCCTCGCGCCGTTCGCTGTGTCCGAGTATGACGAATTTGGCTCCGGCATCCGCGACCATCACCGCAGACACATCGCCGGTATGCGCTCCGCTATCAGCGAAATGGCAGTTTTGTGCCCCGACTCCGATCTGTTCGGCTTCGCGGTGGATCGGGTGGATGAGCGTATAAGGCGGCGCTATTGCCACCTCCACTTTCATATATCGCTGGGCAGCGCGGTCGATTGCGCGCGCTTCGGAAAGCATGGCACGGGTGCCATGCATCTTCCAATTTCCGACGATATAGGGCCGTTGCGGCATAAAAAATCCTGAATGCGTCCTGGGGAATGGCGAATCTCGATGCCCGTTTAAGAGCGGGGGGCTGCGTCGGCTAGCGGCAGAAGCGCTTTCAGTCAAAAGCGCGTCTCACCTGTTGCCGCGAGGTCGCATGGCGGATAGAGCGCTTCACCGATAGGCCGGTCAATACAGGGGTCAATACAGGGCCTTTGCCCCCCTTGGGGCATAGACCGCATTTGGCCTGATCTTAATTTGCGTAAGGGTTGCATAGTCAAATGATTTCGTTTTTCCGCAATTTCTTCCAGTCGAAAATCGGACTGCCGATCTTCATCGGGTTCCTCGTGATCGTCGCGCTGGCATTTGCCGCAGCGGATATCACCGGATCGACCTTTGGCGGGCTTTCGTCGGGGAATCGTGTCGCGCTTGTCGGGGATGATGAGATCAGCTCGGCCGACCTTTCGGGCACTGCTGAATCCGCGCTTGCGCAGGTCCGGCAGGAAAACCCGACCGTCACCATGCCCTCCTTCATCGCTGAGGGCGGCCTTGACGAAGTGCTCGAACAGCTGATCGATCGCTACGCGATCGGTGCCTATGCGGAAAAATATGGTCTTCGCGCTGGCGAGAACCTGGTGAACAGCGAAATCCTCAAGATCGGCGCGTTTCGCGGTGTCAGCGGCGATTTCGACCAAGCCGTCTATCAGCGCGCGCTGGCGCAGCAAAACCTAACCGATGCGATCCTGCGCCGCGATCTTTCAGATGGCCTGCTTGCCCAGCAGATGATGCTGCCTGCGCTCGCCGCACCGCAAATGCCCCGCAAGGCTGCGCAGCAATATGCGGCCCTGCTGCTTGAACGGCGGAGCGGAAAGATCGGCCTTATCCCCAGTGCGCTGTTTATCTCCGATGCAGAACCTGCGCTTGCGCAGTTGGAGGAATATTACAGCGCAAACCGCGCAGATTATATTCAGCCTGAACGTCGCACGCTTCGCTATGCGGTTTTCAGCGCGGATAACCTCAAAACCGATATAGCTCCAACCGATGCTGAAATTGCGGCCAAGTACGCGGCGAACAAGGCACAATACGCCGCCAGCGAAACGCGCGACGTGACGTCCTTCTTTGTGCCGACGCAGCAGGGTGCAAACGCGATCGTCGCGCAAATTCGCGCTGGCAAAAGCCTGGAAGCAGCGGCCCGCGAGGCTGGCTTTAACGCGACCAGTGCCACGGGACGCGATCGGGAACAGTTCGCAACTGGAACCAGCTTTGCTGTTGCAAAATCGGTGTTCGAAACCGCGCAGGGCGCGATTGCCGCCCCTGCGCAAAGCACGCTGGGCTGGTATATCGCGCGCGTCGACAAGGTGACGAAGATCCCGGCTCGCTCGCTCGCGCAGGCTCGCGGTGAAATCGTCGAGCAATTGACTGTCGCAAAGCGGGGCACCGCGCTCGCCGATCTTTCCGCGCAAATCGAGGAAGAGGTCGATGCCGGCACATCGATGGCCGAGATCGCAAAGGTCTTTGGCCTCAAGCTGGAGACCACCCCGCAATTGCTGGCCGATGGGCGAGTATTCGGCGATGCGCAGACGCAACCCAACGTAGCTCTGCAACCAATCCTGCAAACGGCCTTTGGTGTGGATGAAGGCAGGCCTCAGCTCGATGAGCTGGTCCCCGGATCGCAATATCTAATCTATGAGGTCAGCAATATCGTCGAATCCGCAGCGCCCCCGCTGGCTCAGATAAGCGAGCGGGTGAAGACTGACTTTGCCCGGGCGCAGGCTGCAAAGCTGGCTCAGAAGGCGGCTCAACGGATCCTCGCCAAGGTGCGAGGTAACACAACGCTTGCCGCAGCGCTCGCAGCCGAAAAGACGCCCAGTAACAAGCCGATCCCGGCACCCGATGCGGTGACGCTTGAACGGCGCGAACTGCTGGCGCGCCGTGCGGGCCAAAATGTGCCGCCTGCCCTCGTGCTCCTGTTCAGCATGGCGGAAGGCACGGTCAAGCTGCTGGAGGCTCCCAACAATCAGGGCTGGATCCTCGTCGATCTGGAAGAGATCGAAAGCAAGACGCTGGAGCCGGGCGACCCGATCCTGGCACAGGCACGCGAGCAACTCGCCCCGACGCTGTCATCGGAATATTCCGCGCAGCTGACCAAGGCGATGCGCGAGGAACTGGATGTCGAGAAAAACGCCGCCGCAATCGACGCTGTGCGCGCGCGACTTGCCGGTGAAAGCTGAGCCGGCCCGATTTTCTGCCAAACGATCTGTGATGTCCGCCCACTCCGCCTCCGCCTTGCCCGGCAGCAAGCTTGAGAACTCTGCCGCTGCGGCCGCCGCTCTGGCGGAAGGCAGGCCGGCGCTTGTCTGGCACAAGATCATCGCCGACAGCGATACGCCGGTGGGCGCGGCGCGACGGCTGATGTTGCCCGGGCGCGGCGATTTCCTGCTCGAATCGGTCGAAGGGGGCGAGGTTCGCGGGCGCTACAGTTTGCTGGGGCTCGATCCCGATCTGATCTTCCGGGCAAGCGATGGTCGCGCCGCGATCAACCGCGCCTGGCACGCAGACCGCGACGCGTTCACCGATTGCATGGCGGACGCGCTTACCGAACTGCGCGCGCTGGCCGATGCCTGCCGGATCGACGTGCCCGACGCGCTGCCCCCGGCGCTCGCCTGCCTTGTGGGTTATTTCGGGTACGAGACCATTGGGCTTGTCGAAACCCTGCCGCGCGCGCCGCAAAGCGAGCTGGCCCTGCCCGATATGCTGTTTGTGCGCCCGACCCTTATTCTCGTGTTCGACCGGCTGACCGACGGGTTGTTTTGTGTTGCACCGCTGTGGCCCAGTGCGAAAAATAGCTCCGACCCCGCCCACGCGATTGCCGCGGCGGCAGAGCGTATTGAGGACGCTCAACGTACGCTTGCCCAACCCCGCCCGCCCGAACCGCGCGCTGCGCCCGGGACGATCGAGCCTGAGCTTTCCCCGGTTATGGATGGCGCGGACTACAAGTCGCTGGTTGCGCGCGCGAAGGATTATATCGTTGCAGGCGACATCTTTCAGGTGGTGCTGGCGCAGCGTTTTACCTGCCCATTTACCCTGCCCCCGCTGGCGCTGTATCGTGCATTGCGGCGGGTTAATCCCTCACCCTTTCTCTATTTCCTCGATCTTCCCGGCTTTTCCATTGTCGGCTCCAGCCCGGAAATCCTCGTTCGTGTACGCGACGGCGAGGTCACTATCCGCCCCATCGCAGGCACCCGTCCACGCGGAGCCACCCCTGCAGAAGACCGCGCCAACGAAGCAAACCTGATCGCCGATCCCAAGGAACGCGCCGAACATCTGATGCTGCTGGACCTTGGCCGCAATGATGTTGGCCGGGTTGCTGCACGGGGTAGCGTAAGTGTGACTGACAGCTTTGGCATCGAACGCTACAGCCACGTCATGCATATTGTCAGCAATGTGGTGGGCCAACTGGCCGAAGGGCGCGACGCGCTCGATGCGCTGTTCGCGGGCTTTCCCGCCGGAACCGTCTCTGGCGCGCCCAAAATCCGCGCCTGCGAGATCATCGCCGAACTCGAACCCGAAACACGCGGAGCCTATGCGGGCGGTGTGGGATATTTTGCTCCAGATGGTTCGGTCGACAGCTGCATTGTGCTGCGCACTGCCGTGGTGAAGGAAGGCGTGATGCACGTGCAGGCTGGCGCAGGGATCGTGGCCGACAGCGATCCGGACTACGAGCTTGCTGAATGCAAGGCCAAGGCTGGCGCCCTGATCGCCGCCGCGCGCGAAGCGGTGCGGATCGCCAGCGAGCCGGAGTTTGGCCAATGAAAATCGCTATGAAACAGGCAATGCAGACGGTTGCGCTCGCGCTTGCACCGCTGCTTATGCTGAGCGCCTGCGGTGAACAGGCCGAGGGCGAGCCTGCTGTCACCGTCAACCTCGGCAATCCCGACCCAGCCATTGCGGCAGAGCAGGAACCCGACGTAAAGGCGCCCGAACCGCAGGTCGCTTCGGCGTGCAAGCCTGCAACATTCGAAGGCGTCACGCTAACGCATTGTATTGCCGATCCGGCCAAGCACCGCATCGACATGGCGCTAGCCCCGCGCAGTGGGGACGATTTCGGCACGTTGAAAGGTTGGGCCAAAGGAGTGGATGCCAGCACGGTCGCCTTCGCCATGAACGGCGGAATGTACGGCGATGATCTGCGCGCGGTCGGATATTTCGTGAGCGGATCGGACCGGTTGAGCGAGCTGGATACCGGCAGCGGCGATGGCAATTTCTATCTCAAGCCCAATGGCGTGTTCTACGGTTCGGGTGGCGAATGGCGCATACTCAGTTCTGATGTCTTTTTGCGCACGGTGGGCACCCGCCCGCAATTCGGCACCCAGTCCGGCCCAATGCTGGTGATTGATGGCAAATTACACCCCGAAATCACCGAAAACGGCCCCTCGCGCCAGATCCGCAACGCCGTGGGCGTGGATGGCAAAGGCGTTGCCCACTTCGTTATTTCCGAGGCGCCGCTCAGTTTTGGGCAGCTTGCGCGATATTATCGTGACGAATTGAAGGTGGCCAACGCGCTGTATCTGGATGGCAATGTGTCCTCCTTGTGGGATCCTGCATCGAGCCGCATGGATGGCCGCCGCGTGGGGCCAATCCTGGTCGTAACGAAGAAAGCCGATCAATGACCACCGCCGCATCCGACCGTCGCACGCTGTATCCCGAAATCGAGCCTTACGAGACAGGTATGCTCGACGTGGGCGAAGGCCACTCGCTCTATTACGAGCGCGTCGGCACGCCCGGCGCAAAGCCTGCGGTGTTCCTGCACGGCGGGCCGGGCGGCGGGATGAGCCCGTCGCATCGCCGCCAATGGGATCCAGCGCGCTATGTCGTGCTGCTATTCGATCAGCGCGGCTGCGGAAAATCGCTGCCGTTTGCGGGGATCGAGAACAACGATACATGGCGCATAGTTGCCGATATCGAGCGTCTGCGAGAGATGTGCCACCACGATGCATGGCAGGTGTTCGGCGGAAGCTGGGGCGCGACACTGGCGCTGGCCTATGCACAAAGGCATCCCACCCGCGTCACCGAACTGATCTTGCGCGGCGTCTTCCTTGCCCGCGCGCGTGAGAAGCACTGGCTCTACACCTACGGCGCGAGCGAGATCATGGCGGAACAATGGGACCGGTTTACCGGCCTGATCCCGGCGGATGAACGGGGCGATCTGGTGAAGGCCTATCACGCCCGGCTGACCAGCGATGACGAGGCAACGCAGCTTGCCGCAGCGCGCGAATGGTCACTGTGGGAGGGGAGCGTGGCGACGCTGCTGCCCAATCCCGGCCTGCTGGAAGAATTTGCCGAACCGGCCAAAGCGCTGCCCTTTGCCCGCATCTGCGCCCGGTTCTTCCTCGATGATTTCTACCTTGAGGAAAGCCAGTTGCTGAACGATGCGGCCGCGATCGCCGATATCCCCGGCATCGTTGTTCAGGGCCGCCACGACATCTGCTGCCCGCCCACCTCTGCATGGTCGCTGAAAAAGGTATGGCCCAAGGCCGATCTGTGGATTGTCGACGATGCCGGGCACGCTGCCAGCGAACCGGGGATCGTGGACGGACTGGTGCGCGCGACCGATCACTTTGCGAAAGGCCCGGCATGAGCGCGCCAGCAATCCTCGTTATCGACAATTACGACAGCTTCACCTTCAACCTTGTCCATTACCTGATGGAGCTGGGGGTACAGGTGCGGGTTGAGCGCAACGATGCGCTGACCGTGACACAGGCGCTGGCTAGCGACGTTGCGGGCTATCTGATTTCGCCCGGACCGTGCACACCAAATGATGCAGGCATCAGCCTCGATCTGGTGGCTGCCTGTGCTGATGCGGCGCGCCCCTTGCTTGGAGTGTGCCTGGGGCATCAGGCTATCGGCCAGCATTTTGGTGGCACAGTTACGCGCGGCGGGCTGATGCACGGCAAGACATCCGATGTGACGCACGATGGCACGGGCGTATTCGCGGGCCTCCCCTCGCCGTTCACTGCGACCCGGTACCACAGCCTTGAGGTGGTGGACGCACCCGCCTGCCTGATCGCCAATGCCCATGCCGATACGCCGGGCATCGCAACCTCCAGCGTGATGGGCTTTCGCCACGAGACGCTGCCGATCCACGGAGTGCAATTCCATCCAGAAAGCATCGCCACCCAGCACGGCCACGCATTGCTTGCCAATTTCCTGCGCGAATGCGGGATCGATGGGGAGCTTCCCGACCGAATAAAAGCCGGTGCCAACGCATGACCGCCCTGCCCGATATCACCACCCCGCTGACCGAGACGGAGGCCGAAACCGCTTTTGGCATGCTGCTGGACGGAGCGCCGAGCGAGGCCGAAATCGAGCAGTTTCTGATCGACCTCTCGCAGCGCGGCGAAACCTCGAACGAGATCGCCGGCGCCGCGCGTGCCCTGCGCGCGCGGCTGGTGCCGATTGCCGCGCCCGACAACGCCATCGACGTATGCGGCACCGGGGGCGATGGGCACCATACGCTGAATGTCTCCACCGCCGTCAGTCTGGTGGTCGCCGCGTGCGGCGTACCCGTCGCCAAGCATGGCAACCGTGCGGCATCGTCAAAAGCGGGCGCGGCGGATACGCTGGAAGCGCTGGGCCTCGACATGGATGCCGCCGGAAAGACCGCGGAAAAAACGCTGGCCGAAATCGGCATATGTTTCCTGTTTGCCAAGAACCATCACCCGGCCATGGGCCGCATCCAACCGATCCGCAAACGCATCGGCACGCGCACCATTTTCAACCTGATGGGTCCGCTTTCCAATCCGGCGCGCGTCAAATGCCAGCTTATCGGCATCGCGCGCCCGGCCTATGTCCCGATCTATGGCGGTGCGCTGGCAAAGCTGGGCACGGGTCATTCGCTGATCGTTTCCGGCGACGAGGGGTTGGACGAACTCAGCCTTGCGGGCGGCAACGAAGTCGCCGTCGTCACCGGAAACACCTTTGCGATGAAGCGACTTCACCCGGCCGATGCAAACCTGCCCACCGCCCCTGTCGAAGCGATCCGGGGCGACGATGCCAAACACAACGCTGCCGCATTGAAAGCCCTGCTTATGGGCACGTTCGGCCCGTATCGCGACGCGGTGTTGTTCAACGCAGCAGGTGCGCTGGCAGTGGCAGGCGTGGGCGCAGGCTGGGAGGAGCGCGCGAACCTTGCCGCCGAGGCGATTGACACAGGCGCCGCGATGAAACTGCTGCAAGATTGGATTGGGATGGCGGTCTGATACGATGAACAAGCTTGAGGAAATCTGCGCCGCAAAGCGCGAAGTGGTCGCCGCGCGCAAGCTCGCGATACCCGCCAGCGATCTGGAAGCCGCCGCCCGCGTCCAGACGCCGCCGCGAGGATTCGAGGCAGCTTTGCGCACCAGGGCGCAAACCGGTTTTGCCCTGATCGCTGAGATAAAGCGCGCCAGCCCATCCAAAGGCATGATGCGCGAGGATTTCCGCCCGGCCGAACACGCTGCCGCCTATGAGGCTGGCGGCGCGGCTTGCCTATCCGTGCTCACCGACGCGCCATATTTTCAAGGGCACGAGGATTACCTCATCGCCGCGCGCGCTGCATGCACGCTGCCCGTTCTGCGCAAGGATTTCATGGTCGATCCGTGGCAATGCCTCGAAGCGCGCGCTATCGGGGCCGATGCAATCCTGATCATCGTCGCCGCGTTGGACAATGGCGTCATGGCCGAAATTGAGGCTGCTGCGCGCGAGAACGCGATGGATGTGCTGGTCGAAGTGCACGACGAGGCCGAACTGGAACGCGCCGCCGGCGTACTGACGTCAAAACTGATCGGCGTGAACAACCGCGATCTCAAGACATTCACCACCAGCCTTGCCACCACCGAACGGCTTGCCCCGCTTGCGCCGGAGGGCGCGCTGCTGGTTGGCGAAAGCGGGATCAACACCCATGCCGATCTGCAACGGCTCGCGCGCGCGGAAGTGCGCACGTTTCTGGTCGGGGAAAGCCTGATGCGCGCCGACGATATCGCGGCGGCCACCCGCGCGCTGCTTGATGGTTGAAAAGCGTATCTGTCCTACATCCGGCGATCGTGGCATGAAGATGCAATGACTGGTCAAAATCCGCACCTTCCGCGCAATCTTTCATCGACTGGCTCGATCAATAGCAGCACGTTCAATCGGATGGATTTCAGCCTCAGGACATTGTGCCAGCTGTTTCAACCGTGCATCGCATGCGGCGAATCGAGCCGATGAGCGGCCTCACGCATCTTGGCCCCGACGGCGCGGCGCGCATGGTCGATGTCGGTGGCAAACCGGAAACGCAGCGGGTCGCCATCGCCAGTGGACGCATTACCATAAGCCGCGCGGCGCTCGATGCGATCCGCGCAGGGGACGCACCCAAGGGTGATGTGCTGGGCACCGCGCGCATCGCCGGGATCATGGCGGCAAAGCGCACGGGTGAGCTGATCCCGCTATGCCATCCCTTGGGCCTTGAAGCGGTGGCGGTTGAGTTTGCATTCGAAGACAACGCCATTCGCGCCACCGCAACCGCTTCGCTGACAGGCAAGACCGGGGTCGAGATGGAGGCGATGGTCGCGGTATCGACAGCACTGCTCACGATCTATGATATGGCGAAGGCCATCGACAAGGGCATGGTCATCAGCGATGTGCGACTGATCGAGAAGCGCGGCGGAAAATCGGGCAACTGGCGGGCTGAAGAGACATGAGCGAACTGCTCAGCCTTGAAAACGCTCAGGCGCGGTTGCTGGCGCTTGCTCCCGAAATGCCAGTCATCACCTCGGATCTTCGTGAGGTAACGGCGTGTTACCCCTTGATCCGCTATCTCGCCGATGATCTCACAGCCCGACGCACGCAGCCGCTCGCCGATCTTTCGGCGATGGATGGCTATTCAGTCAGCGGCGATGGCCCGTGGCGGCGCGTGGGCGAAAGCCGCGCGGGAAAGCCCTTTGATGGCGCATTGTCTGCTGGGCAATGCACGCGCATCTCGACCGGAGCGCACATGCCCGTGGGCGCGGACGGGGTGCTGATCCAGGAGAATGCAACCATTGCTGGCGACCAGATCAGCCTTGCATCTGGTAAGGCCATGCCAGCACCCGGCGAGCATGTCCGCAGGCGCGGTTTCGACTTCGCTGAGGGCGACGTGCTCCTGCCAAAAGGCGCGCTGATCGGCCCCGCGCAACACGCGCTCGCCACTGCGGCGGGGCATGACGCGATTGCGCACCGCGCAGCGCCGCAGGTCATAGTCCTCGACAGCGGCGATGAATTGAACGCGCGTGCGTCGGATTGCGGGCCAAACCAGATACCGGCCAGCAACGGGCCGATGATTGCGGCGATGCTACGCCCTTATGTGGGAGCGGTGTCGCTGATCGGTCCCGTGCCAGATAATCGGGACGCGCTGGCCGCCGCGCTTGACCGGGCGGATGGCGAGATACTGATCACATCGGGGGGCGCATCTGTGGGCGATCATGATCTGATGCAGGACGCGCTCAAGGAATGGGGCGCGGATATCGCGTTCTGGAAAGTCGCGATCAAGCCGGGCAAGCCTCTAATGATTGCCACCCGGACCAACTATCGTGGGCGACAGGTGATCCTCGGCCTGCCGGGCAACCCTGTATCGAGCTTTGTCACCTGTTTCCTGTTTGCCCTACCATTAGTGCGCGCGGCACTTGGCGATCCTGATCCGCTGCCTCGTGCCACCATGATGAAGGCGGTTGAAGATCTGCCTGCAACCGGGAACAGACGCGAATTCCTGAGGGGTGTGACCTACGGATCGCACGTGCGGATTGCGGGATCGCAGGATTCGAGCGCGCTGGTGGCGTTGGCTAAGGCCGATTGTCTGATTGAGCGTTCTGCATGTTCCGCTCCGGTTCGCGCAGGCCAGGCAGTGCCTGTGTACAACCTCCGAAATGGCTGAAATCCAACACGCCAGTTTGGTTAACGGCTTGACTTGATCTTGGGAGTTGCCTAATTGTTCCTTGTTCGTTCACCTTATTGGTGATCGAGAAGTGCCGATAATGCACCCTGCCTGCACCGTGTTGTTACACGATCACGCACACGGTGCCTCTTGGGGCACGCTTTGATGGCAGCGCCCTTTCCGGGCGCGATCTGCGGCCGAGGAGATTATCGCAATGCTGACCGCCAAACAGCACGAATTGATCCGTTTCATCCAGCAGCGTCTGGAGGAGACCGGGATTTCCCCCAGTTTTGAAGAAATGAAAGATGCGCTCGATCTCAAGAGCAAGTCAGGCGTTCATCGCCTGATCTCTGCGCTTGAGGAACGCGGCTTCATTCGCCGCCTTGCCAACCGTGCGCGGGCACTCGAAGTGATCCGGCAGCCCGAAGATGCTGTGTCGCCGCCCCGAGCGCAGACGGCCACGCCGACAGCTGGCAATACGGTGACGGCGCTGGGTTCCGCGACGAAGGCCTCTGCTGGCGCTGCGCCGAGGATCCCGTTTGCCGCCAATGACGTGATCGAGATACCGCTGCACGGGCGCATCGCCGCCGGCGCCCCGATCGAGGCGCTGGAAGGGCAGAGCTCGCTGCCCGTGCCCGCCGCCCTGCTCGGCCCCGGAGAGCATTATGCGCTGGAGGTCTCGGGCGACTCGATGATTGAGGCCGGCATTTTCGATGGCGATTTTGCACTGGTCCGCCGGACCGACACCGCGCGCGATGGCGAGATCGTAGTGGCGCTGGTGCGTGGGGAAGAGGCAACGCTGAAGTACCTGCACAAGGATGGTACGAAGGTCCGGCTCGATCCGGCCAATGCGTCGCATATCGCACAGGTCTATCGATCGGATGAGGTGCAGGTGCAGGGCAAGCTGGCCGGGCTTCTGCGGCGCTATCACTAAATGAGAATTTGGGGGAGCGGGTGGTCATCAGCCGCGCCGCTCTCTCTATTTTCCAGGGTTTGATCGGTTCGATTGCCGGGATGGGATATAGGACTTCTGGTATTCCGGCATGTCTCCGCCCTCGCCGCGCCACCATCCGTGCCTGCCCTGCCCGCTGGCAACATCGATTACGCGCTCGTTCTTCAGGTCGAGTGCAATCCCGCCCTTCTGATCGAGGAAACGCTTGTCCGCGCGCAGCCAGCGTGGGCGGCAGGAACGCGGGAGATACCGTTCGGCAACAACGATATCGGATCGCTCGCACGCTGCTGCCAGCGCCCGTTCTTCGACAAGATCGCGATTGCGGGCCATCAGGATCGTCCAGTCACGCCCGCCGCGCTCCAGTGTGATGAGACAGAACTCCGCCGAGCACTGCGCGCCCGGCCACTCCACCAGCGGGATCGGCTCACCGGTAACGCTGGCAAGTTCAAGCAGGTTGTCGCGCACATAGCTCGATTTGGTATTGCGCAGCGAAAGCATCCGCCCATCCTCCAGCGTTATGCCCACATGTCGCCCGTCACGAGCGATAAGCACGTCCGGAATAGGAGTGGCCAACAGCAGCCCGATCGCCGCCACGATGGGCACAAATCCGAACAGACGGGCGCGATGTGTCCAGAGCGCCAGCCACAGACCACCCAGAGCAAACAGCGCAATGGTCAAAGCGCTCATCTGCGGCATCAGCTTGACCGCTCCCGGCTGCGCCGCCGTAAACCGCGCAATCCCGAGCATCAGGTCAAGCGAGGCACCAACACCCCACCACACAGGCGCGCCAAGGCCAATCGTGTCGAGCAACAGGGCAAACGCGATCAGTGGCATGGACACGAACGTCACCAGCGGTATGGCGATCACATTGGCCAGCGCCCCGTAGAGGCCGGCCCGGTGAAAATGGAACATCACGATCGGCATAAGCGCAACCTCGATCACCAACCCGGTGATCAGCAGCATCGCGACCTGCCGTCCGGTACGATGCCACCACGGCTCCTCACGCGCCGCGAGAAACGCGCGAATCGGTGCCGAGGTATGCAGCGCAACAATCGCAATCACAGCGGAAAAGCTCATCTGGAAGCTCGGCCCGATCACGCTCTCTGGCCACAACAGCATGACGACAACCGCCGCCACCGCGACCATCCGCAACGACAGCGCCTCGCGCCCGATAACGAGCGCAACCAGCACCAGCATTGCCGCAACGCAGCTGCGCACGGTCGGCACCTCGGCACCAGTCAGCAATGTATAGCCCACCCCGCTCAACGCTCCGATTGCCGCGGCGACCAGCGGCAATCGCACCCGCAATGCCAGTGCCGGGAACAACCCTAGCACCTTCAACGCCACGACATATCCCGCGGCGATGACTGCGCTTACATGCAGTCCGCTGATCGAAAGCAGGTGCGTCAGGCCCGAATCGCGCATCGCGTCGCCATCCGTTTCGGGAATGGCGCCCCTATCCCCGCTTGCAAATGCCGCAGCGATTGTGCCCGCCGATCCGTCGAGCTGGCTTCGCACGTGGCCGGAGAGCGAACGCTGGATCGAATCAAGCCCCGCGCTTCGGGGTGCTGGCGTGATGACTTCAAGATCACCCATCGCGCTGCCCGTTCCGGCCAGCCCCTTGAACCAGGCCGCGCGCGCAAAGTCATAGGCACCCGGCAGCATCGGGCTTGCCGGCGGCATCAGCCGAACGCGACCGCGCACGATTGCGCCCTCGGCGATCGTTCCCTCGTCCCAGCGCTCCAACTGCTCGATCGGCACATTCACGCGGATCTTGCGACCCGTACCGGTGGTCGCATCACGCACCGCCAATGTCAGTCGGAACCGCCCCTGCGCAGGCTGATCTTCCCGCTCGAGGACGTAACCCTGAACCCGCTCGATCACCGGACGCTCTATCGCCTCTGCCCCGACCATCTCGGACCGTGCCCAGATGACCGCGATGCCCGCAGCCAACACCAGCGAGCATGCGATGACCGCGCTGCGCAGATGGGCGCGCTCTTCATCAAAGGTGCCCCCGCGTGGCCAGATGGCCAGACCTGACAGGGCCATGAGAACGCACCCACCAATCGCGCCCGCCCACTGCCAGGGCGATTTGAGGATGAACCATGTGAAGATGCCGCCGGCAAAAACTACGGCCAGCCACGGCGCGCGGTCAAAGCCAGCATCGGCCAGAAACCGCTCTGCGCGATCGGCCAGTGCGCTTGCAACGCTGGACAATCCCGCGCCCCTTTGCCACACGCGCGGCGCATGGGCCCTGGCAGGGCGTTTCGGGATCGTGCCGGCGGCGACAGCGCTGCTGTCGGGTCCGTCTCCCATGGGAATGATCGGCGTGTCTGCCATTGACCTCCCCTTAAGGGTTTGGCGGTGATCGTGTGCGGCAATTGAATAGGAATTACAGGTCTATGGCAAGCGAAGTCGTCACCAGGTTCGCCCCCTCTCCCACCGGCTTTCTTCACATCGGGGGCGCGCGCACGGCGTTGTTCAACTGGCTGTTTGCCCGCCACCATGGCGGACGCGCGTTGCTTCGGATTGAGGATACCGACAAGAAGCGCTCAACCCAGGAGGCAATCGACGCGATCATCGACGGTTTGCAATGGCTGGGCCTCGATTATGACGCGCCGCCGGTCTTCCAGTCGGACCGGGCCGCGCGCCATGCCGAGGTTGCAACCAAGTTGCTGGAGGCGGGCCACGCCTACAAGTGCTTTGCAACGCCCGAGGAACTGGAGGCGATGCGGGCCGACCAGCGCGCGAACAAGCAGCCGATGCGCTATGACGGGCGCTGGCGTGACCGCGATCCGGCTGAGGCTCCGGTCGGCGCGGCCTATGCCGTGCGCCTCAAGACGCCGCTGGAAGGCGAGACGACAATCGCGGATCAGGTCCAGGGCGAAGTCTCGGTCAAGAACGCGGAGCTCGACGATTACATCATCTTGCGCGGTGATGGCACGCCGACCTATATGCTCGCGGTGGTCGTGGATGATCACGATATGGGCGTCACCCATGTGATCCGGGGCGACGATCACCTCAACAACGCCTTTCGCCAGCTGCCCATCTATCGCGCGATGGAGGCGATCGAAGGGGGTTGGCCGGACCCGGTCTATGCTCACATTCCACTGATCCACGGAGCGGACGGTGCCAAGCTGTCCAAACGCCATGGGGCGCTGGGAGTTGAGGCCTATCGTGACGAGATGGGCATTCTGGCTGACGCGCTGTTCAACTACCTGCTGCGGCTTGGCTGGGGCCATGGCGACCGTGAAGAGATTACCCGCACCGAAGCAATCGAGCTGTTCGATCTATCGGGTGTCGGAAGGAGCCCATCGCGGTTCGACCTGAAGAAGCTGGAGAATCTGAACGGTCATTACATGCGCGAAGCCGATGATCAGACATTGGTCGATCAGGTGCTGCCGCGCCTAGATCAAAGGGGCGATGCGGCGCTTCTGCTGGAGGCGATGCCGGTGTTGAAACCGCGTGCGAAGAATATAAACGAACTTGCTGATTCAGCGGCGTTCCTGTTTGCCAAACGACCACTGGTAATGACCGACAAAGCGGCCGGTTTGCTAGATGGTGAGGGGCGGTCCTATCTTGCTCTTGTTGCAACACAACTTGCACAGGAAAATGACTGGACAAGCGAGGCACTCGAAGCCACTACCAAAGCGCTCGCGGAGGCCCAGAATCTGGGTCTTGGCAAGCTTGCGCAGCCAATGCGCGCTGCACTCACTGGGACGACAACGTCACCCGGAATTTTCGATGTTCTGGTCCTTCTGGGACGGGATGAAGCCCTCGCACGGCTCAACGCTCAAGCTGAGTGAGCACGAGCCTGCCTCCGTAAATCGGAGACAGGGCAGGGATTGGATAGGAGAAACACCTTGGCAGACAAGCACGCTACGCTCGAATTCGATGGCAACACGCACGAATTCCCCGTCTTTTCAGGCAGCACCGGCCCGGACGTGATCGACATCCGCAAACTTTATGGATCAACCGGGGCATTCACCTTCGATCCGGGTTACAAGTCGACCGCCAGCTGCGAAAGCGCGCTGACTTTCATTGACGGTGACGAAGGGGTGCTGCTGCACCGCGGGTATCCCATCGGTCAGCTGGCAGAGCATTCCAGCTTTATGGAAGTCGCCTATTTGCTGCTCAACGGTGAACTGCCCAGTCGCGATGAGCATGACGATTTCGTTTACACCATCACGCGCCACACCATGCTGCACGAACAGTTGCGCACATTCTATCAGGGGTTCCGCCGCGACGCCCACCCGATGGCGATCATGTGCGGGGTGGTTGGTGCGCTGTCGGCGTTCTATCATGACAGCACCGACATATCCGACCCCGAGCATCGCAAGATCAGCTCCCACCGCCTGATTGCCAAGATGCCGACGATTGCGGCGATGGCCTTCAAATATTCCATCGGTCAGCCGATGATGCAGCCCGATAACTCTCTGAGTTACACAGGCAATTTCCTGCGCATGACGTTTGGCGTTCCGGCAGAAGATTATGAGGTGGTTCCGGCGGTGGAAAAGGCGATGGACCGGATTTTCATCCTTCATGCCGATCACGAACAGAATGCCTCAACCTCCACCGTGCGGCTTGCCGGTTCGTCGGGCGCAAATCCGTTCGCCTGCATAGCTGCTGGTATTGCCTGCCTGTGGGGCCCGGCGCATGGCGGCGCGAATGAGGCCGCGCTCAATATGCTACGCGAGATCGGCACACCCGATCGGATCCCGCACTATATCGAGCGCGCAAAGGACAAAAACGATCCGTTCCGCCTGATGGGCTTTGGCCACCGCGTCTACAAGAACTACGATCCGCGCGCTGCAGTCATGCAAAAAACCGTCCGGGAAGTGTTCGACGCGCTCAAGGTGAAAGACCCGCTGTTCGAAACCGCATTGCAGCTGGAAGAAATCGCGCTGAACGATCCCTATTTCATCGAGAAAAAGCTGTTCCCGAATGTGGATTTCTACTCCGGCATCATCCTGTCGGCGATCGGTTTCCCGACGACGATGTTTACCGCGCTGTTTGCCCTCGCCCGCACCGTGGGCTGGGTTGCGCAGTATAATGAGATGATCTCCGATCCTGCGCAGGTCATCGGCCGCCCTCGCCAGCTCTACACCGGCCCAACGCAGCGCGATTACGTGCCGCTCAGCAATCGCTGATCGATACCTGCGATGCCGCGCCGCACGCGGCATCGCAGGATCGCGACTGACTTGTTCAGTTCGGCTGCGATAAATATGCTGAAACCTGCGCTTCGCATCTTCGGAATTGCCCTTGTCGTCTCGGGCCTGCTCTGGACGCTTCAGGGGCTTGGGATCCTGATGTGGCCATCGCAAAGCTTCATGCTCGCTCAGCGCGAATGGGCTCTTTATGGCGGAATCACGGCCGGTATTGGAGCGGTGATCGTCGTTCTGTCCGGAAGGATCGGTCCGCAGAAGTAGGCGCAGACCCGCGGCGCTGTTTAAGCCTGTGTGTCCAGCGGCAAACGCAGCCGGAACGTTGCGCCCTGCTCTCCCGGATTGGCGATGTCCAGCATGCCATCCATCGCCTCCGCAAGCCGATGCGAGATGTACAGTCCAAGGCCCGATCCTCCGTCATTTTCACGCCCAAGCCGCTCGAACTTGTTGAAGATATGCCGCGCTTGATCTTCGCCGACACCGGGTCCTTCATCATGCACCGTGACACAGGCGAGGCCCTCATCCGCGAACGTTTCAGCCCTGATCGTCACCTCGCTACCCTCGGGTGAATAAGCGATGGCATTGCCGATCAGGTTGATAAGGATTTGCAGCACGCGGCGAAACTCGCCGGTCGCCATGTGCGATGTATCCCCGGCTATCGGCAGCACAAGCTCGATATTTCTCGCCCTTGCACGAACGCCCAGGATTCCCGCCGCCCGGCGAGCCGCATCGCTCAGATCGACCGGTTCACGCGCAGTGCTGAACCCGGCGGCCTCGACCACTTCCAGATCGGCAAGATCATCGAGAAGCGCAGTAAGATGCTGTCCGGCTGAGGCGATGTTGCCGGCATACTCGCTGTATTCAGCGCGAAGCGGCCCAGCGAGCCGCGCGCGGATTGTCTCTGCATTCGCAATGATTCGAGCAATGGGCTGGCGCAAAACCGGCGTAAGCGATCCGCCGACGAGGTTTGTGTGGCCCTTCACATTGCCTGTCTGCGCCTCGCCAAGGCTGTCGTCCAGCGTGCTGTCCGCGATGAAAAGCAGTTCAAACCCGCGCGGCTCGCCGCTGGCCACGCCGCCAACCACGCCAGTTCCGTTGCCGATCGGCAGCAGCCGCACCCGCCATTTGCGGTCCGATCCCTCAATCTTGCAATTGGCCCCATCAAGCAAGCGCCAGTGCAGCGGTTGTCGGTGGGCCATCCCGTCAAGCGTGACATGATCCGTCCACACACTGCCTGGTGCGCCTTCGATGTTGCGCTGAAAGGCTATCGCGTCCTCGGCCATCGCGCCGATAACCTGAGTACGCTGTGCGTCATCGAGCCTGATCACGATTTCCGCAACTACCCGGTCAATCGCATCGAGCCTGTGTGCGACCTCGCGAGAGCTTGGCTCGGGCGCAGGCCGACGCTGCCAGTTTTCGACCAGCACCTCGCAGCCTCCGCCATCATTGTCGGACAGCGGGTGGATGCGGGCCAGCCCCGAAATGAAGTCGCGGCCGTCAAACGCGCTGAATTCCCGAGCGATCCGCAAACCCATGCGCCTCCCATGCTGCACCAGTTCGAGCAGTTCGGGCACAGCCAGTGTGCCGGGCAATGTACCGCCGCACCGCTCCTGCAATTCGGCAAGAGGATCATCGGCCATAAGCAGCCGGTCTTGATCGTCCGTCAGGCCACGCGTCACGAGGCTGGATGGCTGGCGCTCGATCAACGCACGACCTTGGGCACAGACTCGGCGTCGCCTTGTTGCAGCAACACTCGCGCGCGAGCGATTGAGATCTCGCCGATCCCCTGCAACAATCGCTCGGCAGGCTCCAGCAAGGCAAATTGCCGCGCTATCGCAGCCTCTTCGAGTCCCGCGGCCCTGAGGCTGAGCGCCAGTCGGGCAGCCTGACATTCGTGACAAGCCAGCACGGCATGCTCGCGCGTTTGGCCGGCCTGTGCGGCCAGGGCGCTGGCAAACAGGGCAAGCCCCGCATGCTCGAGTTCAAGCGCCGCAATCGCGCTCCCGCGCATCGAGGAGATAAGACGCCTGATGCGCCCGATTCTGGTCGATGCCTCGTCATAATCAGCCCGTAAATCACGTATGGCCGCCGTGACTTCAGCGTCGCGCTCAACCGGGGTGATCCGCGCCCACACGCGCAGCACGCGTTCCAGCATTTCAGGCGGCAATTCGGTAATCGGATACTGCATCCGGCGCTGGGTCTGTACAAACCGCGATTGCGATGCGAGCGCTGTCATCGCGGTTTCCGCTGTCTCTGCGTCTTCGGATGCCACAAGTTCTTGCAACAAGCCGCTCAGGACCGGATCGACCGCCGAAATCTTGCTCAATCGCTCCGTCAGTTGCGCCTCGATGGCGGTGGCGTGCAGATGCGCCAGCACATGGGCGTCGCTGGCAACATGATCGGCAAGCCTGTTCAGCGCATCTCCAAAGGGTTCGCCGCCCTCGCCCTTGTGAACGGCGAGTAATTGCTGGGCGATATCGTTCAGCATGCCTCGCACGCGCGCAAGGACGGCATCGCTGACGAGGGAGTTGCCCGAATTGGCGAGCATATGTGCGAGCACCGGCGCAACTGTATCGAGCGCACGTTTTGAGCGCGACAATTCATCGCCCAAAACAGTCTCGATCATGCTCGCAGCGGCATTTTTCAACGCGCGATCCTCATCTCAAACTCGGTCCAAGCCGTAAGAAGTTGCGGACAATCCTTCACTTGGTTCACAGTAGCTACAGGCACATGGTTAAGGCCCCGTTAGCCGATTGCTACCGCTCACGCAGTCAGTGTTTGTCGAGTCGCTGTAGGAGCAGGGGCGCGGATCAGGCGCCGGAGTTTGCCGAGAAGCGGTCAAGAATACCCTCAATCTCGCGAATCGACGCAGGCTCACCTGGTGCCGCATCTAGCGCATTCTGCGCTGCGTCGAGCAAATCTTCACAATGAAAGCTGGCCGCGAGGCCTTTAAGTCGCATCGCCGCGACATTCCAGTTTCCGTCGCAGCGCGAACGGCGCAGCAGGTCAAGCTGCCTGCGCGCGCTCTGCATAAAGGCGCCGCGCAACTCAACCATCAGCGCCTGATCGTCTCCGGCCGCTGCGGCCAGGGTCGCATCGATGTTTCCGCTTTCATAAGCCATAGAACCACCGTTAGACCCAATGAGGTTAAAGCGGGGTTTATCACAAGCCGACCTGTGGTATTCGTTATCCTATGTCGGAAAACAAACACATCATCCGGGCGATCAGCCAGGAACACGCAGCCAGAGCAGCCGCTGACCGTTTGTCACATGAACCAGCGGGGGAAAGCGACGTGGCGCAACATGACGTCGGTTCGCAAATATCGGAGGATGATGACCTGCTCCTAGACCAGGAATATCTCACCGATGAAGAGACGGGTGTGTCCAGGTCCGGCTGGCTTGCTCCGACGATTGCGATTGTGACAGTGTTGGCATGGACGGGCCTGTATGCTTGGTCGATGCGGGTCCAGTTGGCTTCCGCTGCTTCGCTCGGGCCAAATGAATGGGTGCGCTGGATCATCGACTGGTCTGTGCCTGTGCTGCTGGTCGGGGTCATTTGGCTGATCGCGATGCGCAACTCCACCCGCGAGGCGAACCGCTTTGCCGCGGCTGCAGCAATGCTGGGTCACGAAAGCGTGCAACTCGAAGACCGGCTCACCGTCGTCAATCGAGAGCTGAGCCTGGCGCGCGAATTTCTCGGTTCACAATCGCGAGAGCTTGAATCGTTGGGCCGGATTGCGGCAGAGCGTATTTCCACACATGCGCAGGATCTTCAGGTTCTGATCAAGTCCAACGGCGCGCAGGTCGATGCCATCGGCACAGCCAGCGAAACTGCGCTCGCCAATATGACGCGGCTGCGCGATGATTTGCCGGTAGTGGCGAATTCGGCTCGTGATGTGAACAATCAGGTCGGCAACACCGGGCGAACCGCGCGCGAGCAACTGGAAAAGCTGGTGGCCGGATTTGAGCGGCTTAACCAGTTCGGTTCCGCCAGCGATCAGCAGGTGAATGCCCTGACCGATCGCATCGGCGAGTCGATCGGTGGATTCGACGCACACTTGCAGCGGATCGGACAGGCGCTTTCAACCCGTTTTGCCGCGCTGCAAAAACAAACAGGCGACTATCGCAGCACCATCGGAGAAGCGGAGGCGCAGACGCTTGCCAGCATGAACGAACGCATCAGCCTGCTGCAGACCGAAGCGCGCGCCGTGAGCTTGAAACTGCGCGAGGCCGAAGCCGGAGCAATGGCTCAACTCAGCGTTTCCAAGACGAGCCTCGAACTGGAAATTTCCGAGATGATCGGCAGGCTCGGCACACTGGACCAGCAGGCCGCCGCCGGGTCGCAAATGCGGATCAAGGAGCTGAACGAGGAAGCCGGACGCTTCGATGATCGGCTGCAGCAGCGCGATCTGCTGTTCTTTGACGAAATGACCCGCCGCCAATCGGAGTTTGAAATCCGCGAAACACAGGCGACGGAAATCCTATCGCAACGGCTCGCAGACCTTGATGACGCGCTGAGCGAACGGCGCGAGGCTCATATCAGTGAGACTGCGAAACTCGCCGCACAGAGCGAGGCAATAACCAATCAGCTGGAACGCCTCAGCGACTTGATCGCCGATATCGAAAAGCATGGCGAAGCTGCACGAACCAGCCTTGGTCAAGGTCTGAATGCATTTGGTGCGCAACTCGATACAAAACGCGCAAGCCTTGCAGAAACTGAAGCGAGCCTTTCTTCGCTCACCGATGCTGGCATCCGCCTGCTCGAGATCATCCAGTCGGGCGCGCGGCACACCCGCGAAGACCTGCCCGAGGCGATCAACCATGCCGCTGCGCGGCTTGGCGCGGTAGAACAGCGTGCGGTGGGCCTGAGCGATGCGATGGTGAACATGAGCACCAAGGGCGAAGAGCTCTCTGCCTATCTGATCACCACAAATGACAACATCACCGAAGCGGACAAGTCCCTCGGCGTGTTGCAGGCGCGTCTGGCCGAACAATCCGATGAGAATTTGGCGAAGCTGAAAGGACTGCGCGGCGGTCTCGAACAGCTTGCGCAGGACAGCGAGAGCTTTGCCAGCACAACGCAGGAGAAACTGGTTGCTGCCATTGCCAAGCTGGAAGATGCAACCCGAGCGGCGCTTTTAACTCTTGGAGACGGCGCACAGACGCACATCGCCGACCTTGCAGGAAAGCTGAGCAGCGATGCGGTCGCCGCGCTTGAACGGGCGCTGCGCAACGAAAGCGCGGAAACCATCGGTAAGCTGGAACAGGCCGCCGCACATGCTTCGGGCGTGAGCCGCGAGGCTACTGTGCAATTGCGCGATCAACTGGCGCGGGTGAATGAGCTTACCGGAAACCTTGAACAGCGTGTTACGCGCGCACGCCAACTTGCCGAAGAGCAGATCGACAACGATTTCGCCCGGCGCATGGCGCTGATCACGGATAGCCTGAATTCGGCAGCTATTGATATTACCGGCGCCATATCAACCGAAGTCACCGACACCGCCTGGAACGCCTATCTGAAAGGTGATCGGGGTATCTTCACGCGCCGGGCTGTGCGGCTGCTCGATAATGGTAACGCGCGTGAAATCGCTGATCTGTATCAGAGCGACGATACCTTCCGCGCCAATGTCAGCCGTTATATCCACGATTTCGAAGCAATGCTCCGGGCGATGCTCTCAACGCGCGACGGCAATGCTTTGAGCGTTACGGTTCTGGGGTCCGACATGGGCAAGTTGTATGTCGCACTTGCCCAGAGCATCGAACGCTTCCGCGACTGATAGCCGGGATTGATAGCGCTTGATTGACGGCGTTATTCGCTCGGCCCCAGCTTCGTCGGAGGTTCCGGCAAAATGTCGAGATCCTGCGCTGTGATCCAGCCATACTCGTAATTGAGCACATAGACCGTGGTCAGCAATGTCGCGGCCACGGTCGCCCGAATGATCAGCATGCCGGGACGAAAATTGGCGGGTGCGCTGTCCGCTTGTCCGGGCACTTTTACCACTCCTGCTTCATCCGCGGTGCGCACGCCGAACGGCAATAGGATGAATGCGCTCATCACCCAGATGAGAAAGTAGATCGCGAGGATCGAAGTCCACGCCATCAATCGGCGCGTCCCGCCGGCATGATGACGCGCACTTGCGGGCTCTTGCCCGACCACCGGCGTGCCGCACGCCGCGCTGCCAGTCGCGCGGCCTCGTGAACGGCGGCAGGATCGCTTGCATCCTTGCCCTTAAGTTTGCCGATTGCCTTCAGGATATCACCCTGCGTTTCAGCGATGAATTCGGGCATATCCTCATCCAGTGGCAGACCGATTGCCTCGACCAGAGGCTGCGATCCGCGCACCAGTACAACGACCATCACCCCTTCGAGCGCAATCCGTCGACGCATGGTAACCGCTTCGCCATCGGCGGGCGCGATGATATCGCCATCGAGCACCAGCCTGCCGCTGACAACCGAGGCAAGTTTGCCGGGCGCTCCGGGGGCAAGCCTCACGATCTCGCCGTTTTTCTGCACAATTGCGTGCGGGATCTGGCATTCCTTGCCGACCTTAGCCTGTTCGCGCATGTGGCGGATTTCGCCGTGAACCGGCACCAATATCTCAGGCTTGAGCCAGCTATACAGCGCTTCGAGCTCCGGTCGCCCCGGATGCCCGGACACGTGGATCATGCTCTGCCGGTCTGTCACCATCGTGATGCCCTTGTCGGCCAGCTGATTCTGAATCTTTCCGATGGGGATCTCGTTCCCCGGTATCTGGCGCGAAGAAAACAGCACGACATCGCCATCACTGAGTGAAATCTGGTGGTTGTTGTCGGCAATTCGGCTCAGCGCTGCGCGCGGTTCGCCCTGTCCTCCGGTCGCCAAGATCAGTATCTCGCCGCGCGGCAGACCCATCGCGGTTTTAAAATCTACGGGAGTGGGAAAGTCCTCAAGATAGCCGTTATCCTGCGCTACCTCGATGATCCGGTCCAGCGAACGGCCCGCAACGCACAATTTGCGCCCGGTCTCGCGCGCCACTTCGCCAAGGGTCTGGAGCCGGGCGACATTGCTGGCAAATGTCGTAACCAGCACACGCTTGCCTGCATGGCTGGCGACTTCCTCCATCATCGCGCGATGCACCGCACCCTCGGAACCTGAGGCGTTGGGATTGAAGACATTGGTGCTGTCACACACCAGCGCCAGAACGCCTTCCTCGCCGATTTCGCGCAGTTCTTCTTCCGTCGTCGGCTCCCCGATGATCGGCTCTTCGTCCAGTTTCCAATCGCCGGTGTGAAAGATGCGACCGTACGGCGTATCGATCAGCAGCGCATTCCCCTCGGCGATGGAGTGCGCGAGCGGGAGGTAAGTGATGTTGAAAGGCCCGATATCAAAATCGCCATGGTCTTCCTCGATCACGTTCAGCTCGACCTTGCCCAGCAGCCCGGCTTCCTCCAGCTTTCGCGCGACCAGATCGGCGGTGAACGGCGTTGCATAGAGCGGCACGCCCAGTTCGCCCGCGAAATAGGGAACCGCGCCGATATGATCCTCATGCGCGTGGGTGAGGACAATGCCGAGCAGGTCTTTCGCGCGCTCCTCGATGAAATCGAGGTCCGCAAAGACCAGATCGACTCCCGGGTACTCGCCCCCGGAAAAAGTCATGCCGAGGTCCACCATCAGCCACTTGCCGTTGCAGCCATACAGGTTGACGTTCATGCCAATCTCTCCCGAACCGCCAAGCGCGAGGAAGAGAAGTTCGTTTTCGGGGGTAAAATCTTTTCTCACGGGTGTGGTATCGCTCCTTTGGAGGGTTCAGTCTTCGGCGTTGGCTTGTTGTGCCAGGATGGCTAGGCCTTCAATCGTCAGGTCAGCATCGACATGGTCGAACACCTGTGTCGCCTCATCGAAGAGGATCGCAAGGCCGCCGGTGGCCACGACCTTTGCCGGCCGGCCTATTTCCACCTTCATCCGGTCGATCAGACCTTCCATCATCGCGACATAGCCCCAGAACACGCCAATCAGCATCTGATCTTCGGTGTTGCGACCAATCACGCTTTTGCTGGCAGGGGCGCGGATGGCGATGCGCGGAAGTTTCGCCGTCTTCCCCACCAACGCGTCGAGCGACAGGTTGATCCCCGGCGCGATCGAGCCGCCTTTATAGGTGCCGTTGAAATCGATCGCCTCGAACTTGGTTGCAGTACCGAAATCGACGACAATCAGATCACCGCCATATTTCTGATGCGCGGCAAGGATGTTGAGCGCGCGATCCGCACCCAGCGTGCTGGGCTGATCGACATCGATCTCGAACCGCCAGCGGGCCACGCCCTGCCCTGCAAACAAGGCGGTGATCCCGAAATATTTTTGCGCCAGTACGCTGAGATTGTGATCTGCGCGCGGTACGACCGAGGCGAAGATAATCTGTGTAACATCGTCGCGCTGCAAACCCTCGATCGCCAGCAATTGCAGCAACCACACGGCATATTCATCACCCGTGCGGCGCGGATCGGTGGCGATACGCCAGCGCGCTCGCAACGTGTACGCACCATCGGCAGCGGTTTCGAACACTGCAAAGACGACGTTCGTATTTCCGACATCGGCGGCAAGCAGCATGGGTCAGTCCCCTTCCTCGTCATGCCAACCGAGCATGACGTCACCGGCATGAATTGTCACTTCGGCGGCTCCAGCGGGTTGAAACCGCATCGCTCCGTTGTGGGTAATTCCGTGATACTGGCCGTGGATAATTTTGCCGTCTGCATCCGAAATCCGCAATTGTTCACCAAACCGATGGCTCCGGGCAGACCACTGCAGCAGTGTGTCACACACTGGCAGATTGCGCCAGTTGGTCAGCCGATCGGCAAAGTGAAAGGCCAAAAAATCGAGCACACCGCCGGGACCGTGGTCAAATTTGCCATTGGCTTTGGCCAGATCAAGCGTCTTGCGACCCGGTATTTGGGGGCTGTGGGACACGTTGATGCCTATTCCCACGACAACCGAATCACCCTCGCGCTCCAGCAACATTCCAGCCACCTTCGCGCCTTCAATCATCACATCGTTGGGCCATTTCAGCGACATCGGCGTATCGGGAAGCAGGCACCGGCTGACTGTATCGAAAACCGCAAGACCCGTAACGAACGACAGGATTGACGCAGGAGCGTCAGATTTCTGCAAGTTGACGATAGTGCTGCAATGAAGATTGCCTGTCAGACTTTCCCAATTGCGACCCATGCGCCCACGGCCACTGGTTTGCCGCTCCGCCCTCAGCCAGTGGCCCTCTTCGAGCCGCTCGCCATTTTGAAGCCGCGAAACAAGATCCGCGTTGGTCGATCCTGTTTCCTCGACCATCTCAAAGATCGGCACATGGTTCAAACGGTGAGGAACAGCGCGCCGGCCGCCTTATCAGCCAACACGGTGAGCGACGGGGTGAGCAAATAGCCCAGCGGCGAAATGATGAGCGCGCTCAAACCCAGCAGCACCCAGTGCGCCGCCCCACTTTTTCCAGTGACGAGACCAACAGGCTCATCGAAGAACATCACCTTCACGAACTTGATATAGTAGAACGCGCCGATAACGCTTGCCGCGATGGCGATGGCAGCAAATGCGATCAGGCCAGCTTCGACCGTGGCCTGAAACACTACGAATTTGCTGTAAAAGCCGAGCAGCGGCGGAATGCCCGCAAGGCTGAACATAAGCAGCAGCAAGCCCCATGCAATCGCCGGGCGGGTGACCGCAAGGCCCGATATATCGGCGAACGTCTCGTAGAGATCACCGTCTTCGCTGCGCAGCATCAACAGCGCGGTAAAACTGCCGAGGCTCATCGCGACGTAAATAAACAGATAGACCAACATCGCAGACGCACCCGACGGATTGGCCACGGCAAGGCCGAGCAGGATGAACCCGACATTGTTGATCGAGGAATAGGCCAGCAGGCGCTTGAGGTTTTCCTGACCGATTGCGCCCAGCGCTCCGAACACGATTGATGCAAGCGCTGTGAACATGACGATCTGCCGCCACGCATCGACCTGCGCCCCGAACACCTCGAAAACAACACGCGCGGTCAACGCCACGGCGGCAACCTTGGGCGCGGTGGCAAAGAATGCCGTCACCGGCGTTGGCGCTCCCTCGTAAACGTCGGGGGTCCACATGTGGAACGGCACCGCTGCGATCTTGAACGCGAGGCCCGCCATCACGAAAATCAGCCCGAACAGCGCGCCGGTCGCCAGTTCCCCGGTCAATCCTGCGCGCACACCTGCAAAATCGGTCCCGCCAGTGAAGCCGTAAAGCAGGCTGATGCCGTAAAGCAGGATCCCGGACGCCAGCGCGCCAAGCACGAAATACTTCAGACCCGCCTCGGCAGAACGTGTGTCGTTCCGCAAAACCGATGCCAGAACATAAGCTGCAAGGCTGTTCAATTCGAGCCCGAGATACAGCGCCATGAAATCGTTGGCAGACACCATGATGCTCATGCCCAGCGCCGCGAACAGAATGAGCACCGGGTACTCTGCCCGCATCCCCCTCTCGGAACCCGCTGCTGCGGAATTGAAGAAACCGGGCGCGACCATCAGGCAGCCAATCGCTGCTAGGTAGATCAGCGCCTTGGCAAACAGCGCAAAACTGTCGATTTTGAGCAGGCCGCCAAACGCGAGCGTATCAGGCCCCTGCGCGCCATTATGAAGACCTGGCACAAGCTGAATACCAGCGGCAAAGAACGCCGCAGCGGCTGCAATGGCGATCCACCGCGCGGCCTTGTCACCCGCCCACGCCGTCCACAGCAGCAGGATCAGCCCTGCTCCGGTCAGGATCAGTTCGGGCAAAGTCAAAAGAAAGGAGGTCTGGAAGTCCATCAGTGCTCGCCACCCTCAGCTTGGCTTTCGGAAGGGACGGCATTGGCGGCAGTCGCGCGCGGCGTACCCACTACAAGCGCGCTGTCGCTGGCAGGTCGCGCGCTTGCAATGCGGGCATCGAGCACGGCGATATCGGCGCGCATCGGAGCAAGGAAGCTTTCCGGATAGACGCCCATCCACATCACCACCGCCGCAATCGGTGCGAGCATGGCCCATTCGCGCGGCGAAATGTCGGCCATCGCAGCGGCATCCGCATTGGCCTGCACGCCGAACGCCACCCGTCGATACAGGTACAGCATATAGGCCGCACCCAGAATGATGCCCGTGGTGCACACCAGCGCGACCGTCGTGGAAACCTGATAGATGCCAGCAAGCGAAAGGAATTCGCCAACAAAGCCGCTAGTGCCGGGCAGGCCGATGCTGGCCATCGTGAACAGCAGGAAAAACATCGCGTAGTACGGCATGTTGACGCTCAACCCGCCATACCGCTCGATCTCGCGGGTGTGCAAACGGTCGTAAATCACGCCGACACACAGGAACAGCGCGCCGGACACCAGCCCGTGGCTGAGCATGATGATCACCGCGCCTTCCAGCCCCTGAACATTGAAGGAGAACAGCCCCACCGTCACGATCGCCATATGCGCGACCGAAGAGTATGCGATCAGCTTCTTCATGTCGTGCTGCACCAGCGCGACAAGCGAGGTATACACCACCGCCACCATCGACAGGGCAAAGACCAGCCACGCAAAATCCGCGCTCGCCTGGGGGAACATCGGCAGGCTGAACCGCAGAAAGCCATATCCGCCGAGCTTCAACAGCACCCCTGCAAGGATCACTGATCCCGCCGTAGGCGCCTGAACGTGTGCATCTGGCAGCCACGTGTGGAACGGCCACATCGGCACCTTCACCGCAAAACTCGCAAAAAATGCCAGCCACAGCCATGTCTGGGCGCTCGCTGGGAAATCGTACTGCAATAGGATCGGAATGTCCGACGTGCCCGCCTCCGCCACCATCCAGAACATCGCGATCAGCATCAGCACCGATCCAAAGAGCGTGTAGAGGAAGAATTTGTAGCTGGCGTAGATGCGATTGTCGCCGCCCCACACGCCGATAATCAGATACATCGGAATGAGGCTTGCCTCGAAGAAGATGTAGAAGAGGAAGATATCCTGCGCAGAGAACACGCCGATCATCAGCAGTTCCATGAACAGGAACGCTGCCATGTATTCGCCCACGCGTTTGGTAATCGCATTCCAGCTGGCAAGAATGCATATCGGCATGAGGAAGACGCTGAGCATGATAAGCATCAGCGAAATACCGTCGATCCCGAGCGCGTAGCTGAAGCCTGCAAACAGCTCAGCGCGGTCTGTATATTGCCATTGGTCGCCGCCGAAATTCCAGTGACCCCATAGCGATATGCCAAAGCCTAGCGTCACCAGAGTCGTCGCCAGCGCAGTCCAGCGCGCGATATTTGCTTCCACGAACAGGCAGATCAGCGCGCCCATCAAGGGCACGAGCAACATGCAAGTAAGGATCGGGAAACCGCCGGGATTGTCCATCAAACCGGCCCCCTACAACAAGACATAGGTGGTAGCAGCGATCAGGCCCAAAAGCATGATAAGCGCATAGGTATAGAGATAGCCCGACTGGATCGACTTCGCGGCAACCGATCCACGCACCACAGCCCAGGCGACGCCATTGGGGCCAAAGCGATCGATCGTGCCGATATCGCCAAGTTTCCAGAACTGGCGGCCGAGCCAGAAGGCGGGCTTCACGAAAATCGCGTTGTACAGCTCGTCAAAGTACCATTTGTTATACACAAAGCGGTGCAGCCACGGGAACGCCGCGACGAATTTCGCCGGGATATCGGGCTTGGCGATGTAGGCGAGATAAGCTCCGGTAAAGCCAATCAGCATCACGATCAGCGCCGAATACTTCACCCAATACGGGACCGCGTGCATCGCATGGATCAGGTTCTCGTTATAGAAAATCGACCCGGCCCAGAACGCAGCATTATCAAGGAACTTCGGCGCAAACACCTGCCCTGCTGCGACCGCGCCGACGGTCAGCAGGCCGAGCGGGATCAACATCGATATCGGGCTTTCATGCGGGTGATATCCACCGGTTGTATCCTCGCCCGCCTGTTCGGGGGTCTTGTGGACGCTGTGCTGGATATGCTCGCTCTCGATCCAGCGCGGCTTGCCCCAGAAGGTCAGGAACATCAGCCGCCAGCTGTAGAAACTCGTCAGCAGCGCCGCGACCACACCGAGCCAGAACGCGGTGACGGAAATCTGCGTGCCACGCGCAAACGCAACTTCTAGCACGGCATCCTTTGACCAGAACCCGGCAAACCCGACACCGAGGTGATAAACCCCAAGGCCCGTAATCGCCAGCGTACCTGCCAGCATCGCATAAAACGTGAACGGGATCGCCTTTCGCAGGCCGCCGTAATACCGCATGTCCTGTTCGTGGTGCATGGAGTGGATTACCGATCCCGCGCCAAGGAACAGCAGCGCCTTGAAGAAGGCGTGGGTGAATAGGTGGAACATCGCGACGCCATAGGCTCCGACACCGGCAGCAAAGAACATGTAGCCCAGCTGCGAGCAGGTGGAATAGGCGATCACGCGCTTGATATCCCACTGGGTCGTCCCGATAGTAGCCGCGAAGAAACAGGTCGCCGCGCCCACAATTGTCACCATCATCAGCGCAGTCGGCGCGGCTTCGAACATGGGTGAGAGGCGGCAGACCATGAAGACGCCCGCCGTGACCATCGTTGCTGCATGGATCAGCGCGGAAACGGGCGTCGGCCCCTCCATCGCATCGGGCAGCCAGGTGTGCAGGCCAAGCTGCGCGGATTTGCCCATCGCGCCGATGAACAGCAGGATGCACAATATGTCCATGGTAGCCAGACGCATCCCCAGAAACCCGATGCTCGACCCGCTCATCGAAGGGGCGGCGGCGAGGATTTCCGGGATCGAAGTTGTCTGGAACACTACATACGTGCCGAAAATTCCCAGCATGAAGCCAAGATCGCCCACGCGATTGACCACAAAAGCCTTGATCGCAGCGGCGCCGGCGCTCGGTTTGCGAAACCAGAAACCGATCAGCAGGTAGCTCGCCAGCCCCACCCCTTCCCATCCAAAGAACATCTGGACGAGATTGTCGGCGGTCACGAGCATCAGCATCGCGAAGGTAAACAGCGAAAGGTAGGCGAAAAACCGCGGCTGATCCGGGTCTTCTTCCATGTATCCCCAGCTGTAGAGATGGACCAGTGCGGAAACGCTGTTGATCACCACCAGCATCACGGCCGTCAGCGTGTCGACGCGCAAGGCCCAGTCGAACGCCATGTCGCCGGAACGCACCCATTGCAGCACCGGGTCTACCCAGCCATTCTGATAGTCACCGTCGAGGAAGTTGAGGAAGATGAACCAGCTGCCGACCGCTGACGCGAACAGGGCTGCCGTGGTGACAAACTTTGGAAAAGTGGGGCCAAAGCGCTTGTTGGCCGCTCCAGCGATGATGGCCGCCAAAAGGGGCAGGAATACGATGAGCTTGATCATCAATTCTACCCCTTCATCCGGTTCACATCGTCAACCGCGATGGTGCCGCGGCCACGGAAATAGATGACGAGGATCGCAAGCCCGATAGCCGCTTCACCGGCGGCCACGGTGAGAACCAGCATTGCGAAGATCTGGCCCGTGAGATCCTGCAAGGCTGCGCTGAATGCCACGAGGTTGATGTTCACCGCCAGCAGGATGAGTTCAATCGCCATCAGGATGACGATGACGTTCTTGCGGTTGAGGAAGATGCCCAGCACGCCCAGCACGAACAGGATCGCGCCCACTACAAGATAGTGTTCTATTCCGATCAGTCCGTTCACAGATCGACCCCTTCGCCCACGGTCGGTTGTTTCAGGACAGTCGCGTCCTGCGGGCGCCGCGCGTTCTGCTTGCCGATATCCTGGCGTGCCCGCGCACCGGGCTTGGGTTCCTGATGGGTCAGTACGATCGCTCCGATCATCGCGACCAGCAGGATGATGCCCGCGATCTCGAACAGGATGATGTAGCGCCCGTAAAGCAGCGCGCCGATGGCCTCGATATTGCTCTGGCCCGTTCTGGCGACAGCCGTCCCATCGCTCACGCCCAATTCAATCCCGCCCGCGCCATACGCGCCCAAGCCCAGCATCAGCTCAGCCAGCAGAATTGCCGCGATCAGAATGCCAAGCGGGAAATTGCGGACAAACCCTGCGCGCATCGCGGCAAAATCGATGTCCAGCATCATCACCACAAACAGGAACAGCACGGCGACCGCGCCGACATAGACGATAACGAGCAGCATCGCGATGAACTCCGCGCCCACCAGCACCATAAGTCCGGCTGCGTTGAAGAATGCGAGGATCAGCCACAGGACCGAATGCACCGGGTTGCGCGCCATGATAACCATCACGGCGCTGGCAATGACGATGCTTGCAAAGAGGTAGAAGGCGAGTGCCTGTATCATGATGTTGTTATCCGCCTGCCTGCGCACGATAAAACCGTGGTGAGAAAAAGCGGCAATGTGATCCTTATTATCCGTCGCGAATACCGCTCAGGGCCGATCCTGATCCGTCGGATTCGCTTATCCCGTGTGTTCGTTGTGCAGCGCCCTAGCGATAGGGTGCGTCCGCTTCAAGATTGGCCGCGATGGCCCGTTCCCATTTGTCACCATTCGCGAGCAGTTTCGCCTTGTCGTAAAGCAATTCCTCGCGCGTTTCGGTGGAGTATTCGAAATTCGGACCCTCGACCACGGCATCCACCGGGCAGGCTTCCTGACAGAACCCACAATAGATGCACTTGGTCATGTCGATGTCATATCGCGTGGTGCGGCGGCTGCCGTCCTCGCGCGGTTCGCTCTCGATCGTGATCGCCTGTGCCGGGCAGACCGCCTCGCACAACTTGCACGCAATGCAGCGTTCCTCGCCGTTCGGATAACGCCGCAGCGCATGCTCACCGCGAAAACGCGGGGACAGCGGCGACTTTTCGAACGGATAGTTGATCGTCACCTTGGGCTTGAAGAAATACTTCAAGGTCAGCGCATGCGCTTTGAGGAATTCCCACAAGGTGAAGGATTTAAGGAGTTGGGTTGCGGTGGTCATACGAAATGTCCCGTGGCCATAAGGTAGCCGGAGATTAGGGCGACAAAAATCAGGCTCATCGGCAGAAACACCTTCCAGCCAAGCCGCATCAGCTGGTCATAGCGGTACCTTGGCACGGTCGCCCAGATCCAGCTGAACATGAAAAAGAACATGAACGTCTTGAGCAGAAACCACACGATCCCCGGCACATAATACAGCGGCGCCCATTCAACCGGGGGCAGCCATCCGCCCACAAACAGCAGCGTGCACAGCGAGCACATCAGCAGGATGTTGGCATACTCACCCAGCCAGAACAGCGCGAACGCCATGCTCGAATATTCGGTCTGATACCCGGCGACAAGCTCGGACTCTGCCTCGGTGAGGTCAAACGGCGCGCGTGCCGTCTCAGCCAACGAGGATATGAAGAATACCACGAACATCGGGAACAGCAGCGGGTGCACGAAATGCGCGTTGATGAAGCCAAGGCCAAAGCCCTTTTGCGCCATCACAATCTCGCTCATATTGAAGCTGCCCGTAAACAGCACGACGCAAACCAGAATAAAGCCGATGGAAACCTCATAAGAGATCATCTGCGCCGCTGCGCGCATGGCGGAGAAGAACGGATATTTGGAGTTTGACGCCCACCCGCTCATCACCACGCCGTAAACGCCAAGCGAACTGATCGCGAGGATATAAAGCAGGCCGACATTGATATCGGCCATCACCACGCCCGCGCTGAACGGGATCACCGCCCACGCGGCCAAGGCCACGGTAAAGGTGATGATTGGCGCGAGCAGGAATATCCCCTTGTTTGCGGCGGACGGGATGATCGTTTCCTGCAGGAAGACCTTCAGCCCGTCGGCAAAGCTTTGCAGCAGCCCGAAAGGCCCAACCACATTGGGCCCGCGCCGCATCATGATCGCGCCCAGCACCTTGCGGTCGACATAGATCACCATCGCGACCGAGAACATCACGAGCAGCGAGATCACGACGATCCCGGTGACGGTCGCGACGGTCCACGCCCATGCGTAATTCATGCCGAGGGATTGGAAGAATTCGGTCACTCTGCCGCCTCCTTCAGTTCATCGCCGTGTAGCAGTTCCGACGAGCATTGCTGCATCACTGCGCTTGCGCGGGCGATGGGGTTGGTGAGGTAGAAATCCTTGATCGGATAGCCGGTGATGACCCCTTCGGCCTTGGCGCTGGCGTCAGCCTTGGGCAGCGCACCGTAATCGGCAACGTCCTCTTCGCCCAGTGCAGGCACGGCAGCGATCATCTTCGCCTGAAGTTCGGCAAAACTGTCAAAGCCAACGGTCACGCCCAAAGCATCTGCCAGCGCCCGCAAAATGGTCCAGTCTTCCCGCGCGTCACCCGGGGCAAACACGGCCTTTTCGGCATATTGCACACGGCCCTCGGTGTTGACGTAGGTTCCGTCCTTCTCGGCGTAGCTGGCCGCTGGCAGAATGATATCCGCCGCATGCGCGCCCTTGTCGCCGTGATGGCCGATATAGACTTTGAGACTGTCTGCGAATGGTTCGAAATCCATCTCGTCCGCGCCAAGGCTCAACAGCACTTTGGGTGCAGCCGCAGCAAGATCCGCCATGCCGCCGGCAACGGTGAAATCGAGCATCAGCGAACCCATGCGCGCTGCGCTCATGTGCAGGACATTAAACCCGTTCCAGCCATCCTTCACGAGGCCGAACTTATCGACCAGCTTCAATGCCGGGGCCAATGCACACTTTGCCAGAGCCGCTCCGCCCAGGATCACCGCCGGTCGCTCGGCTGCCTTCATCGCGTCGCCCAACGCCTTGGGCGCACGGTTCAGAACCTTGAGATCCTGCCCGAGGAACGTCGCAGGATAGGTCGTTTCCCATTCCGGGCCGACCACGAACACTTTTGCCCCGCTCTTTGCCGCTTTGCGCAGGCGAGCGTTGATCAGCGCCGCTTCCCAGCGGATGTGACTGCCGATGATGAGGATGCAATCAGCGGTTTCGATCCCCGCCAGAGTTGAATTGAAATTGACCGCGGCGATGTTGCTGACGTCATAAGTCATGCCCGTCTGGCGCGCCTCGGTGAGGTTCGACCCGCAGGCATTGAGCAGCGCCTTGGCGGCAAACATCGTTTCTGCATCGAGCAGATCGCCCGCGACCGCCGCGATGCTGGCCTTGTCGCCCTCCAGAGCCCCCGCGATCATGCCGAAAGCCTCGGTCCATTCCGCCGGTTGCAGCTTGCCGTCACGACGCACCCATACGCGGTCCAAGCGGCGCTTGATCAAGCCATCGACCTGATAGCGGCCTTTGTCGCTGAGCCACTCCTCGTTGACGTCGTC
>JBBRVR010000004.1:0-84496 GCA_038246695.1 Sphingomonadales bacterium | reverse complement strand
GTTTGCTGCTTAATGAGATGGAGCGTCAGGGCGGCCGGCTGCGGGTCGTCGTGCTGTCGTCGATCGGGCGGGCCAGCGCGGTGGCCGAGGGGCTGGACGTGGTGGTGAAACCGATCCACGCGGGCGGCTTGCTGGCGGTCAGCAAGGCGCTGGCCCGCGAAATGGCGGCATTAGGTATGCCTGAGGAAAAGATCACGGTGCATTACACCGGGCTCGACCGCGACCTGTTCCGCCCGCTGGGCCATACCCAATTGCGCGGGCAATTGTCTGCCAGTCTTGGTATCGCGATCCCTCACAAGGCACCGCTGTTTGTCTGCGTGGGCGCGATCAACCGGCGCAAGGGGCAGGACATAGCGGTCCGTGCGCTGGCGGCACTGTCAGGCGATTTTCCCGAAGCGTGCCTGTTGCTCGTGGGCAAGGGAGAGGAGGAAGCCGCCGTTCGCGCTCTGGCCAGCGAACTTGGCGTTGCTGCGCGCGTGTGTATGACGGGGTCGATTGACCACAATCTTTTGCCGATCATCCTGTCTGCCGCTGATGTGATGGTGCTGCCGACCCTGAGCGAGGGGCTGGCGAATGCCTGGGTCGAATCGATTGCCTGTGGCACGCCCATCGTCACCACCGATGTTGGTGGCGCGCGCGAACTGGTGACAAGCGAGATCGCCGGCAGATTGGTGGAGCGCACCCCCGAAGCTGTGGCCGGAGCCCTGCGCTCGATACTCGCCGATCCGCCCGATCCGCAGGCTGTGGCCGCAATTGCTGATGCGTTCGACTGGACCAGCCACGCCGAAGCGCTGGCGGCGCATTACACGCGGCTGGCCGGGGCAAGCAGCGCGACCTAAACCTCGCCGCGAACGATCTTTTCCTGCCGATCGACAGCGGATTCCGTCGGGACAAAGCTGTTCGAGGATACCCCCAGCCAGATCAGGATCGGGCTGGCGAGATACAGGCTTGAATAGGTGCCCACGAACAGCCCGAACGTAATGGCCGCTACCAGACCGAACAGGCTTTCCGGACCGAACAGCAGCAGCGGAACAAGCGCGATCAGCAGTGTCAGCGAGGTCATGACCGTGCGCGCCAGCGTCTCATTCATCGACAGGTCGAGCAATTCGGGGAGCGGCATCTTGCGATACTTCTTCAGGTTTTCGCGGACGCGGTCGAAAACGATGATCGTATCGTTCAGCGAATACCCGATGATCGACAGCACCGCGGCAATGATCTGAAGCGAGAATTCGAGCTGAAGCAGCGCAAACAATCCAAGCGTCAGCGACACATCGTGCACCAGTGCGAGCAGCGCGCCGACGCCGAACTGCCATTCGAACCGGAGCCAGATATACAACGCCACCATCAACATCGCCGCCATCAACGAGAGCGCTGCATCATTGCGGAACTCGCCAGCGACCTTGCCCGAAACCGTATCGTTGCCGTCGGTGCGCACGTTGGGATACTCTGTCGCGATGGCGCTGATGACCTTCCTACCGATCTCGGTTGCAGCGCCGGGGGTCGATTCGACCTCCGGTGGCAAAGCGACGCGGATGGACACCTGATTGGGCGCGCCGAATTCCTGCACCACGGGCGCGCCATAGCCGAGCCCACCGACAAGCTCACGCAGAGGTGCAACGGGAGCTTCCTCGCGCTCTTGAAAGGTCAGGCGCACTTCCTGTCCGCCTGCAAAGTCGACGCCGTAATTCAGCCCCATCGTAAACACGAGCACCCAGCTCGCCACGACCATGAGCGAGCTGATGATGAAGAACGGCACGCGCAGTTTCAGGAACTTGATGTTCGTGTCGACGGGTACGAGCTTGAGAAGTTTCATGAGTTTGGCTCGCTCAGGATTAAATGTTGATATCGGCAGGGCGGGTTTTGCGCAACCAGCCTGCGACCCACATGCGCGTGAGGCTCACTGCGGTGAACACGCTGGTTGCCAGACCGATGACGAGGACGACGGCAAAGCCCTTGATCGGGCCGGACCCGAACCAGAACAGCAATACGCCCGCAATGAAATTGGTGGCATTCGCGTCATAGATCGCCCGGCTCGCCTCGCTGTAACCGTTTTCGACAGCGGAGATCACCTTGCGCCCACGGCTGCGTTCTTCGCGGATGCGCTCGTTGATGAGCACGTTGGCGTCCACCGCCGCGCCGATCGTCAGCACGAACCCGGCGATGCCCGGCAGCGTGAGCGTGGCGTTCAGCCCTGCCATCGCGCCCAACAGCATGAGCACGTTGAACACCAGCGCGATGGTCGCATAGATGCCGAACCGGCCATAACTGCTGATCATCAGGGTAACGACTGCGAGGCTGCCGATCATCATCGCAAGCAGACCCTTGCGGATCGAATCTGCGCCAAGGTCCGGCCCAACGCTGCGTTCCTCGACCACAGTCAGCGGCACCGGCAGTGCGCCCGACGACAGCTGGATCGCCAGCTTGGAGGCGCTATCTGCGTTGAAGCTGCCTGAAATCTGTGCCGACCCGCCAAGGATCGGTTCATTGAACGAAGGCGCGGAGATCACCTCCCCATCAAGAATGATTGCGAACCGATTGCCGACATTCTCGGTGCTGAGCTTGGCAAATTTGGTCGCACCCTGCGAATCGAAGGTGATATTCACGACATCTTCGTTCGTCTGCGGGTTCTTGCCCGCCTGTGCATCAATCAGATTGTCGCCGCGAATGCCGCCGAGCCTCTCAACCGCTTCGAACCCTCCGGCAAAGTTCGATTCTGCGGCATACGGAAAGATCTCGCTTCCCGGAGGCGCGATCCCGGCTTGCACGTTCGTCGGCAGCGCATCGGAATCGACCAGCTTGAATTCGAGCGCGGCGGTCTCACCGACCAGTTCTATCAGCGCCTCGGGGTTTTCGAGGCCGGGAACCTGCACCACGATGCGATTGTCACCCTGACGGATGATCGTTGGCTCGCGCGTGCCCAGCTTGTCGACACGCACACGCACAACTTCGGCGGCGCTTTCCATCGCGGTGTTGATCGCCGCATTCAGCCCGGCAGACGTTGCCGTGAGGACTACACGCTGTGTATCCACAACCTCCAGATCCCACTCGCGAACCATCCCCTGGCCCGCAACAATCCGCTCCAGCTCTTCGCGAGCGCGGTCGATATCGGCAAGGTCGTTGAGCATGAAGGACAGTTTGCCCCCGGCGGTCGAGACATCGCCAATCCGGATGCGCGGGGTGGCATTGCGCATGGAAAGCCGCACGGCCTCCTCGAGGTTTTCCAGACGTAGCGCGGCGACGTCCCCCTCATTCGCTTCAAGCAGGAGGTGCGAGCCGCCGGCAAGGTCCAGCCCCAGATTGACCTGCGGCGCGGGCAGCGCCTTGGGCCAGTCCAGCCCGGCCACAGAAAACAGCGAAGGCAGCGCCAGCGCCGAAAGCGCGAGGGTAATCGCCCAGAGCGATATCTTCTTCCAGAGGGGAAAATCGAGCATTGCTGCGTGGTCTCAATCAATTCAGCGTGTTGCGTAAGGCGGGGCGCATCAATCAGCACGCCTCCGCCAGCGTCCAGTTAGTGGCGTTCAGTCGTTGGCCGGTTTGCCACCGGGCGTGACGATATCGGCGATCGTGTGCTTTACCGCCTTGACCCGGACGCCCTGCGCCAGATCGACCTCAACATAGGTGTCATCCACCTTCACCACCTTGCCGACAAGGCCGCCGCCGGTGACGACCTGGTCGCCTTTTTTGACCGAAGCGATCCGTTCCTGATGCTCCTTCTGCTTACGCATTTGCGGGCGGAACAACAGGAAGTAAAAGATCACGACCATGCCGACAATCGGCAGGAAGTTGATCCACGCAGGCGGCGCGGCGGCGGTGGTGCCAAGTGCGGCAAGAATTTCAAACATCGTTACATTTGCCTGTAAGAGCTTCTGGGAAAAATATGCGTATCAGGCCGCGTCGCTGCGAGTTCGAGTCACCCCAAATCGCATTGCCCCGCCCCGTCCGTTGCGTCAGGTGGGCGCGATTAGCAGCATTGCAACCACGCGGCAATTGCGCTCAGGCTTACCGGGGATAATCGGTGTTTGGGGCAGCACGATAACTGCGCGCCTGATCTACGGCGAACCCCGGCCGGTCAGACGATACCACTTCCCCGCTTGCCACCGCAAACCGGCTTGCCTATAGGCGCGCCTTCCACTGGTGTCGGGAAGTAGCGCAGCCTGGTAGCGCATCACACTGGGGGTGTGGGGGTCGCAGGTTCGAATCCTGTCTTCCCGACCAGTGGTTTTCGTCGATTATGATTTTTCATCTGCCGGCCTTTTGCGCACGGAACCGTCAGCGGTCTGCGCGGTTTGAGGGCTTCCATGTTTTCCCCTTCGCTTCGACTTTCCTGCGCTTGCGGAGCGCTCATCTTCGCTTTCGCCGCGAATCCGGCGATAGCGCGCGCCGCGGACAGCGCCGAGCCGCAAGGCTATGAAGGCGCGGCCAGACCGGGCACGCCCGACACACCACCGGACGAAAGCGCGACCCCGCCCGAGCCCGCCGACTATCCCGGCAACGCGACCCCGGACGATACCGGCGGCACCACCGCGCGCCGCACCTTTACGCCAGAGGATTTCGCCCGGTTTGCGCCGCGCAGCGCGCTCGATATGGCGCTTCAGGTTCCCGGCTTTTCGATCCGCAGCGGCGATGGCGCGCGCGGACTGGGGCAGGCGGATACCAATGTCCTGATCAATGGTCGCCGCGTGTCGGGCAAATCCAACGGTCCGGTAGAGGCCCTGCAGCGCATTCCCACAGAAGAAGTGCTGCGGCTGGAGCTGGTCGATGGGGCCAGCCTTGATGTGGGCGGCCTGACCGGTCAGGTGCTGAACGTTATTACCGCAGGCAGCGGAAGCATCAGCGGACAGTTCAGGTACGCCCCGCAGTTCCGCAGCGAGGGAACGCCGGTGCGCTGGGGCGATGCCTCCGTCTCTTTGGCGGGCGGCGGCGCAAAGACTGAATGGACGGTTGCCCTCGAGAACGATCAGGGTCGCTCTGGGGACGAAGGGCCGGAATTGGTCTTCGACGCCATCGGCACGCTGATCGATACCAGAGCGGAGAAGTTCAACCGCAATTCCAACCGCATTTCGGCATCGGGATCGCTTACACGTCTGGCGGACAGCGGCAATGTGCTCAACCTCAACGGCACGGCAGGAGCCTTCCTCAACCGCGAAACCGAAGTTTCGGAGCGGTCTGGCCTGCAATCGCTGGTTGATCGCACCCGGCTGTTCACCCAGAACGAGGATGAGTTCAGTTTTGAGTTCGGCGCGGATTACCAATTCCCGCTGCTCGGCGGAAAGCTGAAGCTGATCGGCTTTCACGCCTATGAGGATAGCCCCACCGTTTCCCAGGCGGTCACGCTGTTTGCCGATGTCAGCGCCGATCAGGGCACGCGCTTCACTCGCGACGCCGATGAGGGCGAGACAATTGCGCGGGCCGAATTCGGCATGGACGGTCTGGGCGGCAATCTGCTGTTTGCAGCGGAAGGGGTGCGCAATTTCCTCGATATCACCTCCGCGCTGGAGGTAACCGATGCAACCGGGGCGCTGCGCCCTGCGCAGCTCGCCGGGGCAACCTCGCGCGTCGATGAAGACCGCGCCGAAGTGCAGGTCACCTACAGCCGCCCGCTTGCCCCCGCCCTGAATTTCCAGTTTTCAAGCGGCGCGGAATATTCGCGCATCAGTCAAAGCGGTGCGTTGGGCCAGACCCGCACGTTCTATCGGCCCAAGGGCTTCGTTTCGCTGGACTGGAAGGCGTCTGAAACCATCAACATCGCCGCACGGGTCGAACGGATCGTCGGGCAGCTCAACTTCTTCGAATTCATTGCTACGGTCGATCTCAATCAGGATCGCACCGATGTGACCAATGCCGATCTGGTGCCCCCGCAAAGCTGGCGTTACGAGCTTGAGGTCAACCTTGGTCTGGGCGCTCTGGGGACGCTGAACCTGCGCCCATTTTACGAAGATATCACCGATATCGTCGACCAGATCCCGATTGCAGGAGGAGGTCAGGCGCCCGGCAACCTGCCCTCAGCGACGCTATACGGCATTTCGGGAGATTTGACGCTTCTGTCCGAGGGGCTTGGCTGGCGCGGGACACGGCTCGATGCGAGGCTGTCGCTGACGGGAAGCTCGATCGAAGACCCGCTGCTCGGCTTTACGCGCGAAATATCGGGCACCGAGATCGTTAATCTGAACACAAATCTGCGTCACGATTTCCAGGGTTCCAGCTGGGCAATCGGCAGTTCGGTCAATTGGGAGGACAATGCAGACGAGGTGCGGCTGGACGAGATTTCGCTTCGCACTCAAAGTTTCGGCTTTGCCAGCGTATTCATCGAGAACAAGGATGTCGCCGGGCTGACACTGCGCGCAAATATCGCCAATCTGCTGGACCGCGAGAACCGTTTTTCGCGCACGGTCTTCCTCGACCGGGCGGCGGGTCTCGTGGATTTCAGCGAAAGGCGCGGGCGAAATTTCGGCACGATCTTCACATTCGAGGTTGAGGGCTCGTTCTAGCGCGCTTAGTCCTCTCGCCCAAGAGGGAGACGAGGATGACGATTGCGATGCGCAGCTGGCTGTTTGCCCCCGGTGACAGCGACCGCAAGATGGAAAAAGCCATCGCCAGCGATGCCGATATCGCGCTGCTGGATCTTGAAGATTCCGTCATGCCGCAAAACAAGCCTGCCGCGCGAGAGGCTGTGCGGGCCGCCCTCGAAAGCGCGACCGATCGCGGGCGCATCTGGGTGCGGATAAATCCGCTTGATACCGAGGATGCGGTTCTGGACCTTGCGGCGGTAATCCGCGCGCAGCCCGGCGGTGTTTTCCTGCCCAAGGCCGAAGGCGCGCATCACGTGACGCAATTGCACCATTATCTGACCGCACTTGAGGCAGCGCACGGGCTGGCGCAAGGCTCCACGCGGATTGCCGCGCTGGTGACGGAAACAGCTGCGGCGATGTTCCGCACCGGTGATTATGCGGGCGCATATCCGGGCGCCGGGCGGCTGGTGGCGATGAGCTGGGGAGCGGAAGACCTGTCTTCGGCGCTTGGGGCAATCGAGCAGCGCGGGGCCGATGGCGAATACGCGCACACCTATGAAATGGCGCGCAGCCTGTGCCTGCTGGGCGCAGTCTCCGCCGGCGTCGCCCCGATTGAAACGGTGCAACCCGAATTTCGCGATCTTGAGGCACTCGAAACCCGCGCACGCCGGTGCCGAGCGGCGGGATTTCGCGGGATGTTGGCGATCCATCCGGCGCAGGTCGGCCCGATCAACGCCGCCTTCACCCCCGGAGCGGACGAGATCGCCCGCGCTCGCGCTGTGGTTCAGGCCTTTGCTGACAATCCGGGCGCCGGAACCATCGCCATCGACGGTGCGATGCTGGATCGTCCGCATCTGGCACTGGCGCAGCGGCTGCTGGCAGAGGCAGGCGAGTTAACCTGAAAGACATAAATCAGTTTCCTACACTAACCATACTGGATAATTGCCAGCGCGACTCAGCAACAGGAGCGCCCAGTTCATGGCCATTCTCGAAACCCTTATCGGACCCATCGCCTCGATCATCGACAAGATCATTCCCGATAAAGAGGCGCGCGCGCTGGCCAAACTTGAACTGATCAAGCTGGAAGGCACGCAGGAGATGAAGATGATCGAGGCGCGGCTGGAGGCCATCGTCGCCGAAGCGCAATCGAGCGACCCGTGGACCAGCCGCGCCCGCCCAAGCTTTCTGTATGTGATGTACGTCCTGCTGCTGACCGCGCTGCCGATGGGCGTGCTCAGCGCCTTTGACCCGCGCGCGGCGAACGACATCGCAAGCGGCATGAATACATATTTGGCAGGTCTACCAGAGCCGCTCTATGCGCTGTTTGGCACCGGCTATCTTGGGTACACGGCGGCGCGGCAGTGGGGTAAGGTCAAAGGCGTGGAGCGGTAATTTGCCCAAGGTTTCCATCGGAGTCGGAGTGTTTGCAACGCCCAGCGTGCGATCCGGATTAAAGGTGCGGTAACGAAAAACGTTTATCGTGATCCGATCGCAGGGAAGAAGCCATTGATCGAAGTAACCTACACCAGCGTAGCCGCGGCCTTGCTCACCTCTGAAGAGGTGTTCAAAATTATTGAAAAATCGGCCAGAAACAATCTGCGGGACGACCTTTCGGGTTTCCTCATTTTTTCCGGCAACCGGTTTTTCCAGCTTGTCGAGGGGCCGGAACAGGCGATTGACGCACTCCTCCAAAGGCTGGGCAATGATCCGCGCCATCGGGAGATCAGGATCGTCAGCCGCAAACCGGTGGCGCACCGATCATTCGCCAAATGGAAGATGAAGCGGATTGTACCCAGCGCAGATTGGCAGGTAGTGGCGAATGCCGGACCGGAATTTGCCAACACCTCACCCTCGGTGAAAGCTGCGGTCTCCGACTTTTTGCAGTCACCCGTGGCTGCTTCCGCCGCGCAATAAGGATTCCCACATCGTCGCTGTGAGCGGCAAAAAGCGCACAGCCGGCTTCACCGATTGCTGTCTAGGCGCTAATGCTCGGGCATGAATGATGCCACCTCTCAAACAGTCTACGTCCTCAACGGCCCCAATCTCAACCTGCTCGGCTTGCGTGAGCCGGAGATTTACGGGTCGACCACGCTCGATGAAATTGCAGGCATGCTGGAGGATCGCGGGCAGGAACTCGGCCTTGCCATCGACATGCGGCAGACCAATCACGAAGGGATGCTGGTCGACTGGTTGCACGAGGCGCAGGCGGAAGGCGCAAGGGCAGTCTTGATCAACGCCGGGGCCTACACCCACACCTCCATCGCCCTGCTCGACGCGGCGCGCGCCATAACCGTTCCGGTTATCGAAGTGCACCTTTCCAACCCGAAAACGCGCGAGGACTTTCGCCATACTTCCTATATCGGCATGGCCGCTGCGCGAACGTTTGAGGGGCATGGGCCAGAAAGCTATATTCTCGCGCTCGAAGCAGTGGCGGCGGGTGAGGTCTGATCCTTTGCCGCGCTTGCGCAACCGCAACCGCTCGCTTTGACTTGCGCGATTTGCACCACTTGCCACTTGCCAGCCGCAATTGCCATGAATACTCACGAGTGAAACATAACAAGGGGTATGCATGCCTAACTCTGGGTCTGACAAAGAACCGGTTGCCAAAGCCAAATCGGGGATGAACATCGACACCGCACTGGTGCGCGAGCTTGCCGAATTGCTCAACGAAACCGGGCTGACCGAAATCGAGGTCGAAGACGATGATCGCAAGATCCGCGTCGCGCGCGGCGGCGTTGTTTCGGCTGCCATAGCGGCGCCTCCGATCATGGCTGCGCCTACGGCGGCGGCGCCCGCTGCTGAAGCGGCACCCCCAGCCCATGCCGACGCGCTCAAATCCCCGATGGTCGGAACAGTCTATCTCGCGGCCGAACCGGGCAAGCCCAACTTCATAAAAATCGGCGACAGCGTTGCCGAGGGCGATACACTGCTGATCGTCGAGGCGATGAAGGTCATGAACCCCATCACCGCCGACAAGGCCGGGACCATCTTGGCCGTGCTGGTGGATAACGCGCAGCCGGTCGAATACGATCAGCCGCTTGTGGTCATCGGGTAAGCGCTACCCATGAGTATAACCCGCATCCTGATCGCCAATCGCGGCGAAATCGCCCTGCGCATCCATCGCGCGGCCCACGAAATGGGGATCGAAACCGTCGCGGTGCACTCCACCGCCGATGCCGATGCCATGCATGTGCGCCTTGCAGATCAGGCAGTGTGCATCGGTCCTCCCGCAGCCGCCGATAGTTATCTCAACGTTGCCGCAATCATCTCTGCTGCAGAAGTGGCGCAGTGCGATGCGATCCATCCCGGCTATGGCTTCCTTTCGGAAAACGCCAAATTCGCCGAAATCGTCGAGGCGCATGACATCGCGTGGATCGGGCCAAAGCCTGAACACATCCGCACCATGGGCGACAAGGTCGAGGCCAAGCGGACGGCGGGGGCACTCGGCCTGCCGCTGGTCCCCGGCTCCGAAGGCGCGGTTTCCGACCCCGAAGAGGGGAAGAAAATCGCCGCGGAAATTGGCTACCCCGTCATCATCAAGGCTGCCAGCGGTGGCGGCGGGCGCGGCATGAAGGTGTGCGAGAGCGAGGACAAGCTCGAAACGCTGATGCAGCAGGCCGGGTCCGAGGCAAAGGCCGCGTTCGGCGATGCGACCGTATATATCGAGAAATATCTCGGCAATCCGCGCCACATCGAATTCCAGGTTTTCGGCGATGGCAATGGCAAGGCGATCCATCTCGGGGAGCGCGATTGCTCGCTGCAACGCCGCCACCAGAAAGTGCTCGAAGAGGCGCCCTCCCCCGTCATCAGCCACGAAGACCGGATGCGGATGGGCGAGGTCTGTGCCAAGGCGATGCGCGACATGGCCTATCGCGGCGCCGGGACGGTCGAATTCCTGTGGGAAAACGGCGAATTCTACTTCATCGAAATGAACACCCGCCTGCAGGTCGAACACCCCGTGACCGAAGCGATCACCGGCGTCGATCTGGTGCGCGAACAGATCCGCATCGCGGCGGGCAAGCCGCTGTCGGTGACGCAGGATGAGCTGGAATTTCGCGGCCACGCGATCGAATGCCGGATCAACGCCGAAGACCCCTTCACCTTCGCGCCCAGCCCGGGCCAGGTCACTCACTACCACGCAGCGGGCGGCCTGCATGTGCGGGTCGATTCAGGCTTGTATGCGGGATACAGAATCCCGCCCAATTACGATTCGATGATCGCCAAACTAATCGTCTATGGCCGCACCCGCGAAGGCTGCATCATGCGCCTGCGCCGCGCGCTGGAAGAAATGGTGGTCGAGGGCGTGAAGACCAACATTCCGCTGCATCAGGAATTGCTGCGCCAGACTGATGTTCTGGAAGGCGATTATTCGATCAAGTGGCTGGAGGAATGGCTGGCAACGCGCGAGGGTTAAGGGCTATTCGAGATCGATGTGCGGACGTCCTCACAAACCCGTGAGGCGCACAGAATCCGCCATTCAACCCGCCAGAGCTATGGTCGCTTTTGGACAGCGCGATGCGCCCGGCACGTCAACAAACCCAGACCAATCCGGCGATGCGGGTAACATTCTGCAAACGTCCGATCACCGGTTCCAATCCGCCGGTTATTTGCCTTCACACCGCACATAGTTTTGTGACGGTTGATCTTTGCCCTGCCTGTAGCGGACACTGCCATCGGGATTGATTGCCAGGTAAATTGCCCGGGTGAATTCCCCGTCCCCCACAGTTTCGCGCAAGGTAATGGCCGCCATTTCGCCATCCACTTGTACATTGGTTACGGGGCCGCCGGTTTCAAAAAAGCTGACGCTTTGCGCTTCGATCCGTACGTTCTGAAAGGCTGGGGCGTAGTTGTAATCTTCCGCACAAGCCTGGCGATCCATCGCAAAAAGTCCGCGAAAGCGTTCTGGCACTGTTGGTCTGGCGGGAGGTGTTGCCCCGACCGAGTTCTCCTGAGGGACCGGAGCATTATCAACGCTCCCCTTGCCGCCTTGTTTACTTGCGGATGTGGGATCGGAACCCGCGGCCGGTTCGTTCGGTTCGCCAGAACAGCCTCCCAGAGCAAAGGCGCTGAAAGAGGCGATAAGGAGGCATGACTTGAAATTCATAGTGGCTCAGTCCTCGTGAAGAATGCTGGCGACACAAGCGCCAATTGGCTTTCATTCGATAGGCGAGACAGCGCGGCAGATTTCTTGAAAGCAAGATCTCTCGTTAGACCCGGATACATTTATCTATTTGACTCGAATGTCGCGAACCTCTGTCACGCTCCGGGGCGCACTAGATTGTCAGTTTAGCTGAATTGGCAAGCCAATCAGATATCCGACCACATCCACCGCCCCCTAATCGAACTCAAACCCCGCCGCCTTCGCCTCCGCGATAATCTGCGCGCCGGTTTTCATCGGGCTTTCCTGCGCCAGATCGTACCAGTCGGGTTTTTCGTCGACGAAAATCTGCTGTTTGATCCCGAGGCCCGGCGGCAAGTCAAACAAGCCGGCCAGAAACGTCCGGTTGCCAGTCGGCAGGAACCGGAACCACAGATTGCTGCCGCAGGTCTTGCAGAATGCGCGTTCGGCCCAGGCGCTGGACTGGTAGGTTGAGACATTGTCCTCGCCTTCCAGTTCGAACCCCTCACCCTCGATCCCGGCATACATCGCCCCGCCCCAGCGCGCGCACATTTCACAATGGCACACGTCGATATGCGGATCAGCGCCCGTGAGCGTGATGGCGACCGCGCCGCACAGGCAACGGCCTTTGAGGGGGTGAGAAAGGCGTTCGGTACCGCTCATACCGGGCCACCGCTTAAAGCGGCACTCCGGGCTCATGTTTGGCCGTGCGGATCGTCAGCGAAGTTTTGACGCTGTCGACATTGGGCGCAGGAGTAAGTTTTCCGGTGAGAAATTCCTGAAAGCTCTGCAGGTCCTGACTGACGATCTTCAGGATGAAGTCAATCTCGCCATTGAGCATGTGGCATTCGCGCACTTCGGGCAGGGCGCGCATGTGCTCCTCGAATTCGCGCAAGCTGGTTTCGGCCTGACTTTTCAGGCTGACCATCGCGAAAACAGTGATCGCAAAGCCGAGTTTAGACGGATCAAGATCAGCGTGATAGCCGCGGATTACCCCGTCTTCCTCCAGCCCGCGCACCCGGCGCAGGCACGGCGGCGCGGTCAGCCCGACGCGTTGGGCAAGCTCGACATTGGTGACCCGCCCCTCCGCCTGCAATTCGCTCAAAAGGCGTCTGTCGATCTCATCTAGATTGGCCATATGGCGGTCATACTCCGATCAGGCGGTCTTGTGGGGCGACGATTGACACGGCGCTCTGATGACTCGCTATAGCGAATGCTTGTAAGAACAGGGTTGATAACACAACCCTGCGAATAATTTTATTATGTTTGCCAGCAATTGTCCCGCTTTGCAACGCAGGTTGTATGACGCGCTGTCGCAAGCGATATGGACTGGTAAGGCCGCGCAGAATCGCCAAACTGCGCAAATCGTGTCACTTACAACACCGCGTAATGCCCCCGTTGGGTGGACAACCCTGGCCACCCAGCTTCAACGGCCCTCTAACAGGAAGGAGGGGACATGTTTTTTGATGACCGACTCTCCACCGTCCTGCGGCAGGATACCTCTGGCGATATCGCCAAACGCACGCAGTTTCGCCAGTTGCTGGACATTCTGGGTAATCGCAAATTCGGTGGAGCGGATCGCCAGCCACGGCGCCGCGACCAGAGCCTGATCGCAGCTGCATGGCTGCGGATGGATGCGCTGGGCCAATCGATCCCGGCGAATGAACGCGCGGCCATGATCCGGGAGCCAAGCTGGCGATTTCGCAGCGCCGATCTGGCAGCGCACTTGGCCGATTTCGAGCCCGAAGTGGCCTCTGCCGCGCTCAACCGGGCGTTGCTGACGGCAGAAGAGTGGACAACGCTGATCCCGCGCCTTCCGGTGCGTGCGCGCGGTTTCCTGCGCCTGCGCCGCGATCTGCCAGTCGATGTCGAAACTTTGCTGGACCGGCTGGGTGTGAGCGATCGCGGGCTTCCCTCACCTGAGCCCTCACTTGAGCCATCACCCCAATCATCACACCAACCACCTGTGGTTGAGCCGATCCGCAACGTATTGCGGGCCGTCGAGGACCCACCCGCCCAGCAAAGCGCCGAGGTGAAATCGCAACCCGCACCCGATCGTGCTCCTGTGCCTATTCGCGCCGTTAAAATGCCGCCGCCAGCACCGCACGACCTGCCGATTGCGCGCGGCCCTGATGCCCGGCGCGATACGGTTGAGCGTGGCCGCAGCGAAATCTCGGCTCTGGTGGAGCGCATCGCGCAGTTCAAGCGCGACCGCGAACCGCTCGATCCGCAAACCGCGCGCGATACCGCCCGCGATCTTGAGCGCAGCCCGCGCCTGCCGCTGGGCGAGACGGAGCCGGCACACGCCCATCGGTCATTCGGGTTCGGTTTCTCGACTGACGCTGCCGGACGCATCGAATGGGCGGAATCCGAAGTTGCCTCGATGGTGACGGGTATCAGACTGGCCCCACCACGCACGATCGGGGATGAAGCGGGGCAAAACCGGCTAGAGCGCGCCTTTGGCTATCGCCAGCCGATCTTTGAGGCCGTCAGAACACTGGAGGGCGCGCCTGCAATTGCTGGCGAATGGATCGTCGATGCGCAGCCCCGCTTTACCGATGATGGGCACTTCACTGGCTATGTCGGGCGGTTTCGCCGTCCCGCAGGGGCCGCCGAACACGAAATGTCCCCCGCTGCGCGCGAAGCGGACCGGATCCGCCAACTCCTGCACGAATTGCGCACCCCGGTCACGGCGGTTCAGGGCTATGCCGAGGTGATCCAGCAGCAATTGTTCGGCCCGGCCCCGCACGAATATCGCGCACTGGCTGCAGCAATCGCCGCCGATGCGGCGCGCATCCTGGCCGGGTTCGAGGAGCTGGACCGGCTATCGCGGCTGGAAGGCGGCGCAATCGCGATGGAGCCGGGCGACACCGACCTTGCCACACTTACCGAGCGGACCGCGCAGCAACTGGCGCAGGTGCTCAAACCGCGGAATGCGGGGATCGAGATCGACCTTCGCAGCACCCCGCCCATCCGCGTCGGGCTGGACCCGGAGGAAGCGGAACTGCTCGTCTGGCGCTTTATGGCGACGCTGGGCGGCGGCTGCGGCGCGGGCGAAACGCTGCGGGCGGTGCTGGAGGTGGGCGAAGGGGCAGCGCATCTCGTCTGCGATCTGCCGCGCCAGTTGGTGGATGAGCAAGACATCTTTATCGCCGAGGCAAAACCCATCGGCACCTCTATCAATGCAGGGGTCTTTGGCGCCGGTTTTGCCCTCAGGGTTGCCCGGGCAGAGGCACGCGGTGCAGGCGGCGACCTGATCCGGACCGATGGGCAGATGCGCCTGACGATACCGCTGCTGGATGCGGATGATGAGGCCCATCGCTTAACCGGGGAAGACGAGGTGAACAGCCACGATATTCTCAGCAGTCCGGGCAGTTCGGGCTAGATCCGGTCATGCCTGATGAGGAGCGTGCCAGCTTGTCGAAAACTGCGCCGTACTGCGATACGACTTTGAACGCTGGCTCCATGCTTGAACCCCCTTCCCCACAATCGCGTGTCCGCTTTGCCCCCGGATTTGGCGCCCGGGTGCTGCTGACGGTGGATACCGAAGAGGAATTCGACTGGAACGCCCCGTTTCGCCGCGATGGCCACGGGTTGCAGCATGTCGGCGAAATCGCGCGGTTCCAGACGTTCTGCGAGGAGATCGGCGCGCATCCGGTGTATCTGGTCGACTGGCCGATCGCAAACGACCCGCGCGCGGTCGAGATCATCGGCGATGCCGTGCGCCGGGGGACAGCCGAAGTCGGCGTGCAGCTGCACACCTGGGTCAACCCTCCCTTTGACGAGGAGGTGTGCGCGCGCAATTCCTATGCCGGGAACCTGCCGCATGCACTGGAAGTCGCCAAGTTCACCGCACTGCGCGATCGGGTGGAGGCGGCGTTCGGCATGGCCCCGCTGATCTATCGCGCCGGGCGCTATGGCGTGGGCGAGCACACCGCTGCAATGCTGCGCAAAGCCGGGATCGCAATCGATACATCGGTGCGTTCGCTGTTCGATTACAGCGCGCAGGGCGGCCCGGATTTCTCGGACCACCCTCTCGAACCCTATTGGCTGGGCGATGCAGATGAACGGGCGGACTGCCTGTTGGAACTGCCGATTACGACCGCCTATTGGGGCATCCTGCGCCGGCAGGGACACCATGTGCACCGTCTGCAACGCCACGTGCCGACATTTTTTTCCGCGTTCTCACGCCTGCGCTTGCTGGAGCGCATCGCCCTGACGCCGGAGGGGGTTACGCCCGAGGAAGCGATCCGGGGCATCGACATGGCGCTGGACGATGGGTTGCCGCTGCTGGTGCTTTCGTTTCATTCCCCCTCGCTCGCGCCCGGTTTCACCCCCTATGCAAGGGACGCGCGCGCGGTGGAGGCGCTGTATGACTGGTTCCGGCAGGTTTATTCCTATCTCGCCCGCCGCGGCGTACGCAGCGTGACCCTGCCCGAAATAATTAGCGCCGCAAAAGCGGGCCTGAAGGCAGACGCATGAACGCCGGACGTGTAAGCCGGTCTTGTAAGCTGGCGACACCCGCTGTAGGGGCTGCGCTTGCTTTTGCCGGTTGCATACCTTCAGGGCCTGTAGCTCAGCGGTTAGAGCTGGCCGCTCATAACGGCTAGGTCGCGGGTTCGAATCCTGCCGGGCCCACCGGTATGCAACACGCGATGGAAGACGCGCCCGATCCACCAGGGACAGGCGCGGAAAGTTCGGCCCGGTATGGGCCACCAGTCGGGGAGTAGCGCAGCCTGGTAGCGCATCTGCTTTGGGAGCAGAGGGTCGCAGGTTCGAATCCTGTCTCCCCGACCACTTTTTTCTTGGTCACCGACTGACGTATTGCTGAACCCAGTGAGGTCCACTCGTTCGTCCGGTTTCGGGGAAATGATTGCACCGGCAAAATGACCGGGATTGGGTGGAAATGCGACTGGCGGCTTTGCAGAAAACGACCGTATCGCACCCATAAGAGGTTTCGCCTTGCATCAATTCAGGTAATTCTTTTCACTCTTTCACTCTTTCATTCTTACGGTTGTGAGGGTTTTGCAGAAGCATGAAGCCCGGCAGCAGGAATGCCCAAAGCCCCGAAACCGGGAGCACTAGTCCGCAGAGGCATGGAATAAGGATGAAGCTCGCCGCTGTCAGGCGACGATAGGGGAAGTCCGGCTGATGACTTCCCAAGCCGGCGATGACGAGCCCTACGACAATCATCAGCCATGTGAAGATCGCGAACCAGAATGCCGCCAGCATATCCATCGACCAGCCAAGTCCTGCAAAAAGCCCAGCGTCGAATATTTGGCGGAACTGTTCGCCAAACAGGATGATCGAGACAATCCCGTGGATGATGCCCATAGCAACCAGCACAAGACCTGCATGCTTTACCATACCGGCAGTCCGATCACGATTGGATGCAGGAACGCGCCGATAAGGACGTAAGCACCAAGGCCGACCACGATGACGATCACATCATTGCGAAGCGTCGCACCGGCTTGGACGGGCTGGGCGCGGCGAAAGGACCTTGCCGCATCAATGATACCGAAAATGAAAAAGCTGCCGAACAATAGCAGCGCTTTCAGGTCGGTGGGGTTCAGAAGATGGCTGCCAGCCCAGATCGTGATCGCAAGCACCATCGGATGGCGGAACTGATGCTGGATTCGATTTGCCGGCCAATATGCCGATACGATCAGAACGCACGCAATGACCATTGCAACCTGTACTACCGAGCGTGACCATTCTGGACCTGCGTAGATCGGCAACGCTTCTGGAACAGACCAGTAGCCGACCACTATCAGTGCAAGCCCAATTGCCGAGATCGAGCTGTAAATTCCCATGTAAACGCCCACGCCGAGTCGGTTTTTGATGTCCCGGCCGCTCTGCCGCGAGCGCAAGGCAGAGTAGAAATGCGTTCCAAAAAACAGGGTGAGGCCGGCGATGAGATAGATCATTGGCTGCATCTGCGCGTTTATCTTGCCAGTGTCAAGATTATTTTGACAGTGACAGGATGCCGCGATATGGGGCGATTATGGACGCATCAACTTATCATCACGGCAACTTGAAATCGGCCCTGCTCGAACATGCCGCCGCCGAGATCGAGGACAGCGGGGTCGAAAAGCTCTCACTAAGGCAGGTAGCCAAGCGCGCAGGAGTAAGTCACGCAGCCTTCGCTCATCACTTCGGCAGCGCCCAAGGGCTCCTCACTGCTCTTGCAGCCGAAGGGTTCACTCTGTTTGGCAAGGCTTTAAGCGATGCTAGGAACCGCGATTGTCCGCAAGACGTAGATCAGTTGGAATCGAGCGGTCTCGCCTATATCCAGTTTGCACTGGACCATTCCCAGCTGTTTTCCCTCATGTTCAGCTCCAAGCTTCCGGACTTCTCTGACCCGACGCTTGATGAGGCATCCATGAAGGCCTTTCAGGCGTTTATCGCCGATGTTCACGGTAGCAATGTGCTGGAAGTCGATGGGCCCGGCGGTATCGATACAGTTGCCATGGGCAACTGGGCAAAAGTTCATGGCCTGGCCACGCTCTTGCTTACCGGCCGCATGCGATCTGTGCTCTCGCTTGACGCAACCCAGCGAACCCAAGCCATAAGGCAGATCCTCGCTAATGACGGGAATTAGCCGAACCTGGACCGCTCCAACGCGGTTTTGCCTGCGCGGTGGCCGCTGTAAGGAGCGTGTCCTCGGAAACCCATTTCCGCCGAACGAAACGGCAGGAATGGGGTCGCAAGCTGCCGGGCAGCTTTACGATGTGATGACGTGAAATTGATCATATCGAGAGAAGTACGATTCACTCTTTCGTCGGACGACTGATTGAAACTGATGCTCTGCAATTTGGGAAGACGTCCAAACACCGATCGCAACAACACGTTGGGAAGGCCCTGCAATCCAGCTCGACTTGTTGTCAAAAGTGAACCAATGCGCCGGGCTCAGTAGCCTTCAAGGTGCCAATTGGGGAAATGGCCGAAATTTTGATTTATGTTACCGACGATGGCGCACTCGCAAGTCACCGTGATCAAACGAGCGATTTGAGTATCGATTCCATGTTTAAAAATGCAAAACCAATCGAACTGTCCGCGATGCCATAGGGCAGAAACAGGTTTGGCCCGCAGCGCATGGCACCGCAACTGTAGACTACGTTGGGTACATACCCGTCGCGATGCTCCTCCAACGCGGACAGGATCGGGGTTTCAGTCCGGCCGAGCACCTTGGAAGGATCACGTTTATCGAGCAGAGCGGCTCCGATCGAGTATCGGCGCATCGCACCCACGCCGTGCGTCAGAACCAGCCATCCCTCGTCCAATTCGATTGGCGGGCCGCAATTGCCGATCTGCACAAATTCCCAAGGGTATTTCGGCTGGAGGATGCGGACGCCTTTGGACCATTCGAGCGGATCGGGACTTTTGATTAAATAGAGGTTCTCGCCGTCTTGCCGCGCGATCATCGCATACTGGCCATCGATCTTGCGCGGAAACAGCGCCATGCCCTTGTTGCGTACCGCGTCCCCGCGCATCGGCATCATTTCAAACTGCTTGAAATCGCGCGTGATCATCATCTCTGACTGAATATCGTGACCGCTGTAAGCGGTGTAAGTGCCCATCCAGATGTAGGAGCCATCCTCCAGCCTCATGCGTGTGAGCCGCATGTCCTCAAGGCCGCCGGCCTGTGCCGATGTCATCGGGAAAATAACAGTTTCTGATATCGAGCAGTCTGGAGAACGGGCAATGGTTATTCCCGCTTCAGGACTGTTCTGTGCCCCGCGCACGAAATTCGCCGCGGTTGAGATTGGCGGATCGGGCTCAAGCTTGAGCCGGCCGCAATCCTCGATAATCCCTTCACGAAACGCGATCGAACTGATGTGCCCTTCGCCAACGGTCCGCATCGTGATGAGGATTCGCTGCTGGCCGGGCAGAAGGTTTTCCTGATCAGGATGGAGGGTGACGCTGGGGTTTGTTACCGCAGCGGAGGCATAGCTGTATTCCTGACAGAAATATGCGCCGAGCAACTCGCGCATCGATTGAGTCAGGCGCTCCAAAGGCAATCCCGCCCGCTCGATTATTTCGGACGAGCGCCGCAGAAAGATTTCGCGGACACGGCCATGCCTCCCGGCGAAATCACGGTGAACATGATCAAGCTCCTGCTGAACATCCTCCGCGCTCATATCGACAACCTGCCTGATTACACGTTCTGTCCGGCTGGGTTCTTCATCGTCCGTGTGCCAGGTAAGGTCGAACGGCCTGACCAGAACCTTGGTCGGATCGGCATGAAGAACGATATTGGTGTCTTCGACCATAAGATGCATCTTGGACCCCTCGGTGTTGCCGGTTCAGCAGTCCAATCCTGCTAACTAAAGTCAAGCGATCGCAGTGTGGTTATCCGCCGCTGTGCGAATTGCCATGCCAGTATCGACTCCGCGCCCTGGTTCAGATTGATGCCGCCAGCACCGATCCCGTCGCAGCATTCTCCGGTATCCTTGTTCGCCACAACAGCCCTTGCATCGTTGGCACCGGTGAACCACGCAAACGCGGCTTCAGCATGGGAAACCCACAATTCGTCTTGGTCCGACAGTGACGCAGCAAGCGCCGCATCGATTGCAGCCCAGGCTTCGATTGGTTGTTGGTCGTATATTGCGGGCATCGCATGGCTGATCCCGAATTCTTCCGTCGCAACCGGCCTGAATATCCCGTCTGCCACGGTCTGCCGCCGTGCCAACCAACGAAGCGAGCTAAGTCCTGCCGCCGCCATTTCGGGTTTGCCGAGCGCATTACCGGCACAAATCATGGCTTCGGACAGCCGGTAGTTGTCATAGGCCAGATACGGTTCGAACCAGCCCCACCGATCACTGGAATGCGTCTGGTATGAACGAAGCAAATAATCGGCGCATTCCGCAAGCAAATCTGGAGCAGGGCCGGGATTGTCGCGGAAGCGGCGAACCTGATCCATCGCCAAGATGAGAAAGGCAGCGGTGCGGGGCGAATTTGGCATCGCAAAGTGCCCGATCACCTGATCGAGCAACGTAGCCGCCCATTGCGACACCGAGGTGTCGGGAAACTGGCTCTCCGCCACGGCCAAGGCCCAGATCGTGCGACCGTTGCTATCCTGTGAGCCAGCACATTCCAGCCACCGCCGGTCATATCCCATAAAATTGCGAAAGCTGCGCGAGGTTTCGTTCCAGGCATCCTGCAAGAATGCCGCGTACCGTGATGCAAGACGAAGCCGCAGATCCATCGGCAGGTCGTGCGCTATCGCCGTCAACATCAGCGCCCGTGCATTGTCGTCAACGCAATAGCCATGCGCACGGTCTGGAACGTTGAAGCGGCTGTGCTGCAACAGCCCCGTATCATCCGTCATTCGCACCAGCCCATCCACACAGAAGTTTGAAGCTGCCTCGGAAAGCGTCACGCAGCGGATGCTGACGGCAGAGCGAACGTCAGGTCCTGCGCGCTCTTGTTCGCTATATCGGCGAAGTGGCGAAGCAACACCTCTGCATATTTGTCCCAGACCATCTCGCGACCACGTGCGTAGGCTGTTCGCGCCATGGCGTTGCGACGTACGTCATCTTTCAGCAAGCTGGATATGGCCGCCGCCAGCGCCTTGCTGTCGTCAAATGGCACCAGAACCCCGTTGCCACGCACCAACAGTTCCGACGCGTGGATGTATGGCGTGGACACCACCGGCTTGCCCATTCCTACAGCATACGCCAGCGTGCCCGATGTAATCTGCATCGGATTGAGGTAAGGTGTCACATAAACATCTGCCGCTTGCAGATAATCGACAAGGTCGCCGAGTTCGACGAAGGCATCGACCCAATTGACATGCTCGGCCACGCCAAGTTCGCTAGCTCGAGCGAGCAATCGGTTCCGCAATGCTTCCCCCTCGCGCGCAACCAGGTTTGGATGCGTTGCACCCAGAATGACATAAATCGCATCACTGTGATCGCGTATAATTGCCGGCATAGCCTCGATCATCCTGTCGATCCCCTTGTCATGCGACAGCAAACCGAAGGTCAGAACAGTTTTTCTGCCTTCCAAGCCGAACTGCGGCTTGGCCAAATCGGGATGACGATAGGCGAAATCGGGAATGCCGTGAGGCACAACCGCAATCTTTTCGTCGGCAACATTGTAGTGCTCGCGCAGGATATCGCGACCATGTTCAGCCATGACAATCAACAACTTGGCCGATGCGATCAGTCGCCTCATAATTCTGCTTTGCCCAGCAGATGGATTGTCCACAACGGTATGCAGGGTCACCGCAAGCGGCACTTCGAGATTTTCGACAAGATCGAGAATATACTCGCCGTCCCTGCCCCCGAATATGCCAAATTCGTGTTGAACGAACGCAATTGTGGCTCCGCTTTTTGAAATTCGTTGGCCGGCGAGACGATAATCCGAGCGGCGATCGCGGCGGACAAGATGCGTGACCTCTTCAGGATACGCTGTCCCGTCTGCGTCATACATTATGTATGTGTCGACGCGCGCGGCGCGATTATAATCCACGAACGCTTTCCGGGTATCGGTCGTGAATGTTGCCAAACCACATTTTTGCGGCAGATAGTTGCCGATCAACGCTATATGCGGTGCTTTGTCGGGCCCATTGCCCGCAACAGGCTTGCTGAGCAGAAAAGCTCCCATGCTGCCGTGTTGGCTGACAGGAGTGATCAGGGCTGGTAGCCCACTCAGCTGAGCAATTGAACGCGCGTCAATTGGTGAAATGGCCGCCATTCTTAATACCTTGATTAAAAGACCTCTTTGTCCGCCCACTTTATTCAACGCACGATGGTGGTGATGGTTGCAGGTTGCTCCTTTATAATTCGCATGGGGCGACAGGTAATTGGGTCCAAAAGCTCAAAGGCAACAGGAATATCAAATGCGCATTGCCATGTTGGCACCCATCGCGTGGCGGACCCCGCCAATAGCCTACGGTCCGTGGGAGCTGGTCACGAGTTTGCTGACAGAAGCTCTGGTTGCGCGTGGCATCGACGTGACACTATTCGCAACGGCCGATAGTGTAACCAATGCAACGCTTTGCGCTGTCGTGCCCGCTCCTTACAACGACGATCGAGAGATCGATGCAAAGGTTTGGGAATATCGTCACCTCGCCGCCTGCTTTGCAAGAGCCGGTGAATTCGACATCATCCACAACCAGGCAGATTTCCCCGCTCACGCGTTCGCAGCCTTGGTGAACACTCCAATCATGACGACAATACACGGCCTGTCTTCGGACCGTATTCTGCCGATGTACCAGCCGTTCGACAACCTCGTCCACTATGTCGCGATAAGCGAGGCGGATCGCCACCCTGCTCTCCACTACGCGGCGACAATCCACCACGGCATCAACATCGATGAGTTCCCGTTCGAGCCCGAAGGCGCGCAAGGCCTTCTGTTTTTTGGGCGTATCCATCCAGACAAGGGCGCTGGCCACGCGATTGCCGCAGCGCGTGCGAGTGGAAGAGCACTGGACCTTTACGGCATCATACAGGATCAAAGCTATCACGAAGTCAGCGTGTTACCGTGGACGGCGCATCCAGAGATTAATTTTCATGGACCGGTAGGCGGCGCTGCTCGACTGGCAGCGTTAGGCAAGGCGCGCGCACTGCTCCATCTGATCGACTTCGATGAACCATTTGGCCTCTCGGTAATCGAGGCGATGGCTTGCGGCACGCCGGTCATAGCAAACAATCGCGGATCAATGCCCGAATTGATTGAACATGGTGTGACGGGCTTCCTCGTCAGGAACCTTGAAGAGGCAGTCGAAGCAATCGACCGCGTCGGCGAACTCGACAGGCAAATTATTCGCGATAGCGTTGCGCGACGCTTTTCGGTTGATCGAATGGCTGATGATTACATTCGATTATATCAAAAGATTCTGGCGGAGTGCTGAAGCCGGTCCCAGCCCTAGCCATCCAACTCTGGAATGTGCTGGGGCAATAGGGGCACCTGTGCGCCGCATGTAAGGCATCTCGCCGATGATTTTGCTCTCCGCCGCATCATGGTGCCATTTTGATTTGCGGAAGCCTCTGATGCGGATGATCCGGCCCCCGCGCAGCGATTTGCTCTAGCCCATATATTGCGTCTCGCTCGCTGCCGCGCTTGCTTAAAGAGTGCCGTCCGGACCCTGACTTCTGGCTGGCTCGAAGCGTAAAGCTATTGCTGCTTCCAACAATCAGACAACCAAGATAATAGCACCACGATGCACACACCACGGCTTTTACCGCCGCCCAACTTGAGCGACTTGCGCTCGGCAGCACCGACATCGCTGTTTCTCGATTTCGATGGAACGCTTGTTGAGATTGCACCCACGCCGGACGCCATTACGGTCCCGCCGAACCTCTCGCCGCGCCTCCAGGCTTTGGCACAGCAGCTCAATAATGCAGTGGCGCTCGTGACAGGAAGAGGGCTCGAAGATATCCAGAACCACATGGACACGCGTGGCATCGCTTGCGCGGGATCACATGGCGCAGAGCGGATTGATCCCAAGGGAGAACTGGTCGGCAGTGTTCCGCTACCTCTGGACCATAGTACGCTGGCACAGTTGCGCGCTGCTACCGCAGAATATGACCCACTGTTTGAGCAAAAACGCTATGGCGTGGCACTGCATTTCCGCTCGGCGCCCGAGACTGGCCCTGCCATAGAGGCCGCCGCAGCCAGAATAGCCGAAGCCGCGGGGCTCGTCATAAAGTGCGGTAAATGTGTTGTGGAATTGGTCCGGCCTGGTTCCGACAAGGGATCAGCAATTGACGCCTTCATGGCGAGAGATCCCTTCCAGGGCACCAGACCGGTTTTTATAGGTGACGATGTTACCGACGAGGACGGCTTTGCAGTCGCGCGGCGGTATGGCGGGTTCGGCATTGCCGTGGGCGGGAGGCCTTCAGAAAATGCAGAATACAAACTCGAAAGCGTGAAAGATGTGCATCAATGGTTGAGCCTTTGAATACCAGCGCGGTCGGCAGCGCAAACGGCGGAGCTTCCGAACTCGATCTGTGGCCTATCGGCAATTGCCAGGTCAGTGGGTTAATCGACCGGACAGGCGCGCTGGTATGGGGCTGCGTGCCGCGCGTCGATGGCGATCCGGTATTTTGCTCGCTGCTGAACAACAACAATCGCGATGCAGGCATCTGGCGGTTTGAACTGGAGGGGCAAACCCATGTCGACCAGTATTATGAGCGCAACACACCGACGCTAATCACCCGGCTGCAGGCTGCCGATGGCAGCGCCGTCGAAATTCGCGACTTCTGCCCTCGTTTCGAAAATTCCGGCAGGATGCATCGGCCCGTCGCCTTTGTTCGGATCGTCCGCCCAGTGGCCGGAACACCGCGTATGAAAACCGTGCTGCGCCCAATGCATGGCTATGGCGCGCAGATTGCGGAAACCACCAATGGCACCAACCACATCCGCTATCGCATTGGTGAGGCTTCGATGCGGCTCAGCACGGATGCGCCGGTGGGCTATCTGCTCGAAGGCATCAGCTACCGCGTCGAAACTGACCAGCATTTCTTCCTCGGCCCGGATGAGCCGTTCGTGGGTAATGTTCGTGCCGAATTACGGCGCATGGACCAAAGCACGATGAAATACTGGAAGCACTGGGTGCGCGGGCTGGCGCTGCCGCTGGAATGGCAGGAAGAGGTGATCCGCGCCGCCATCGTGCTGAAACTGTGTCAGCACGAAGAGACCGGCGCTATCGTCGCCGCGCTGACGACCTCGGTGCCTGAAGCATCGGGCAGCGAGCGCAACTGGGATTACCGTTTCTGCTGGATTCGCGATTCCTATTACACGGTGCAGGCGCTCAACCGATTGGGCGCGCTCGATGTGCTGGAGAAATACCTCGCCTATCTCCGCAATATCATCGATCGCGCCAAGGGCGGGCAGATCCAGCCGCTCTATTCCATCATGGGCGATACCAAATTGCACGAGAGTTTTGCCGAGAACCTTTCCGGTTATCGCGGGATGGGGCCTGTACGGGTCGGCAATGCCGCCTACAAGCAAGTGCAGCACGACTGCTATGGCCAGATCGTATTGCCAACAGCGCAGGCGTTTTTCGACCACCGCTTTTTGCGTGTAGCCGACGATGCGGATTTCGCGAGCCTCGAAGAAGTCGGGAATATGGCCTGGGCGATGCACGATCAGCCTGATGCTGGCCTGTGGGAGTTTCGTACACGGCAAGAAGTGCACACTTATTCCGCAGTGATGTGCTGGGCGGCGTGCGATCGTCTCGCCAATGTGGCGAAGCATCTGGGCAAGGACGATCGCGCCGCGCACTGGCGTGAACGGGCAGAAGCCATCCGTGACCGGATCGAGACTGATGCCTGGGTCGAGAACGGGCAACATTACGGTGCGAGCTTCGAGAGTGACTATCTTGATGCCAGCCTGTTGCAGATGGTCGAATTGCGTTTCCTGAAGCCGGATGACGAGCGTTTCAAAAGCACCTTCGCCGCCATCGAGAAGACCCTGAGACGCGGCGAACATATGCTGCGATACGCGTCGGAAGATGATTTCGGTTTGCCTGAAACTGCCTTCAATGTGTGCACATTCTGGTTGATCGAGGCGCTACATCTGGTCGGGCGCGACGAAGAGGCGCGTGGTTTGTTCACCGCCATGCTCGGCCATCGAACCGCTTCGGGTATGCTATCCGAAGATATGGATTTCGAGACCGGGGAGCTATGGGGGAACTTCCCCCAGACCTACTCGCTGGTAGGAATTATAAACTGCGCCGGACTCCTTTCGCGCAAATGGAGCGAAATTCGATGACCCTCGCATGAGACGCCCGATATGAGCAAACTGGTCATTATTTCCAATCGCGTCGCCGTGGCAAAGGCTCGCGGCGCCGCGGGTGCTCAAGGCGGATTGGCGGGCGCGCTCAATTCTGCGCTGAAGAAATTCGGTGGATTGTGGTTCGGCTGGTCGGGCAAGGAAGTAGAAGAAACCACCGGCAAAATCGACCTTAACACCAGCGACGGCGTGACCACTGCGACGATCGATCTGAGCACCCACGATGTCGAGGAATATTACAACGGTTACGCCAATTCGACGCTATGGCCCTTGTTTCACTACCGCCTGGACCTGACCGAGTATGAGAACGAATTCGGCAAGGGATACGAGCGGGTTAACGAGCATTTCGCAGCGAGTGTTGCGGGGCTGATAGAGCCGGGCGATCTGGTGTGGGTGCACGATTATCACTTGCTCCCGCTGGGCGAACGGCTGCGGTCGCGTGGCTTCAAAAACCGCATCGGGTTTTTCCTGCATACCCCGTGGCCGCCTGCGCGCCTGTTTGTTTCGCTTCCCTATCATGAGCGGCTCGTACGCGCGATGCTGGAATACGATGTGATCGGTTTCCAGACCGCCGAATGGCTTGGTAGCTTCCAGCATTATTGCGCCAAGGAACTGGGTGCCGAAGTCGATGAGGAAACTGGTGAAATTCGCTTCGAGGGCCGTGTATCGCACGCGCGGGCCTATCCTATCGGCATTGACTGGGAGGATATTCAAACCCAGCTTGCGACCGGAGAAGCGCGACAAGCAGCGCAAAGGCTGCTTTCCAGCACACGCCACCGCACGGCGATGATCGGCGTCGACCGCCTGGATTATTCGAAGGGTCTGCCAGAACGGATCGATGGCATTTCACGTTTCTTCGAACAGAACCCTGACAAAGTGCGTGACCTGGTGTTTATCCAGATTGCGCCGCCCAGCCGGGAAGATGTCGGCAGTTACAAGGATATCCGGGCTGAGCTTGAACAAAAGACCGGCCAGATCAACGGCGCTCGATCCGAGGTTGATCTCGTCCCGATCCGCTACGTGAACAGAGGTCATAGCCTGGCAGAATTGTGCGGCTTTTATCGAGCTGCGAAAATCTGCCTTGTCACGCCGTTGCGCGATGGAATGAACCTGGTGGCGAAGGAATATGTCGCAGCGCAGGACCCCGATGATCCTGGGGTGTTGATCCTGTCGGAATTCGCCGGAGCGGCACATCAGTTGAAAGATGCAATTTTGGTCAACCCGCACAGTCCCGACGACATTTCGCGTGCTATTCGCAAGGCACTCAATATGGGTTTGGAAGAGCGAAAGCAGCGCCACGCAGCGATGGTTGAAAGCGTGCGCGACGAAGATATCCATAAGTGGACTGCAAATTTCACCTGTGACCTGATCGGCAACCCGACGACATAATTTTGATGTCGGCGCTGTTCAAGAATGATCTTGTGACAAATTGCACCAACACTTGGATAGGCAGAGCCTGCTCATCACGCGAGCCTAGCTGCTCCTCTCGCATGCCCTCGCTGGTCCGCCCAATTTGCCCCCAGAGACGCCTTGAAAGAGGCACAGACTGTGCCCTTGATGGTGCCCCTCCAATGGTTCATTGAAACGGCCAACAGGCACATCCCTGAATTGCAATGACTTGGATCGAGGCCGCTGAGTGCTCAAATTAACTGGTCGGGCATTCTGCCTCCCCGACCATCATTTCATGCAGCATTGCGAAAGAATTCGGTCGCGCGCCGCTCAGATCATCAGCGGGCCATGCTCGATATGCGGCAGGACGTGGCGGGCGAACATGTCTGCTTCCTGCATGTGCGGATAACCTGACAGGATGAACGCCTCGATCCCCTCGGCCTGATAGGCGCGCAACTTTGCCAGCACCTGATCGGGTGTGCCGACTATGGCAGCGCCGCAGCCAGAACGCGCCCGACCTATGCCGGTCCACAGGTGATCTTCCACAAAGCCATCGCCATCGGCGGCGCTGCGCAATGCCTGCTGGCGCTGGACGCCGTAATTCTTTGCATCGAGTGATTTTTCGCGGATCGCCCGTCCCACCTCGTCATCCAGCTTTGACAGCAGCCGGTCGGCATAGGCGCGCGCCTCATCCTCGGTATCCCGCACAATCACGTGCGCGCGATAGCCGAACTTCAGCGTGCGCCCGTATCGCGCCGCGCGCTCTCGCATGTCGGCGATTGTATCGCGCACCTTGTCCATCGTATCGGGCCACATGAGGTAAACGTCGCACGCCTCTGCCGCGCATTCGCGCGCTTCATGGCTGAGACCTCCAAAATAGAACGGCGGGCATTTACCTGAAAGCGTGGTGATGCGCGCGGTGTCCAAGTTGAGTTGATAGAACTCGCCCTGAAAATCGAGATGTTCGCCATTGAGCAGCGTGCGCACGATCTTCATGATCTCGGTCCCGCGGCGGTAGCGCGGTGCGCTTTCCATCGCCTGCCCCGGCATGTCGGATGAGATAATGTTGACGTTCAGCCGGCCTCCTGTGCCCGCAGCATTGGGGCCAAGGATGCGGTCGAGCGTCGCGATCCGGCGCGCGAGCTGCGGCGGCCAGTCCTCCCCCATGCGCGTCGCCCACAGCAGCTTGATCCGCTGCACCTGCGTGGCGACTGCCGCTGCAAAGATCGTCGTATCAAGCCCGAGCTGGTAGCCCGACGGCAGCAGGATATTGTCAAACCCGCCCTCCTCTGCGCGCAGCACGATGTTGCGGCAATGCTCCCAGCTCGACTGGAGATATTGGTCAGGCACGCCGAGAAATTCGTAATCATCATCACACAGCGCCGAAAACCACGAAATTTCGCATTGCTGCGCGCCGTTCATTCGTTGATCGTCCGTCATCAGGGAAGCCTCTCTCCACGCGCGGCGACCAGCACCGCATACCAATCCTGTCGGGTCCAGCGCACCGCCATCGCCTTCGCGCCCTCGGCAATTCGTTCGGGATTCTGCGAGCCGATAATCGGGATAATCCCGGCGGGATGCGCCATCAGCCAGCTGTAGGCGGCCACACTGCGCGACACATTCTGCGCCGCTGCCACATTATCGAGCGCGTCTGCCACGGCCTTCTCACGCGCGCTCTCCGGCGCAAGCAGCCTGCCTCCACCAAGCGGCGACCACGCCAGTGGCGTGAGGCCCAGCATCATCGCCTGATCCAGCTCACCATTTTCGAAACAGGTGATCCGCAATGGGCTGATTTCAGGCTGGGTCGAAACCAGCTTTTGCCCCAGGAAATGATTGAGCGCGGCGGTCTGCGCGCACGTGAAGTTCGACACACCGAGGCTGCGCACCTTGCCCGAGGCGACCGCATCATCCAGCACGCGGGCCACTTCGTGCGGGTGGGCGAGGATATCGGGGCGGTGAATCTGCCACAGATCGACGCTGTCAACCTTGAGCCGGGTCAGCGAATCCTCGATCGCTTTGCGCAGATAATCGCCGCTCTGATTGTAGGGCAGCGGCGGGATGATGCCCCCCTTCGTTGCGAGCACCATGCGCGCGCGCAAATCCGGCTCTGCCGCCAGCACTTCACCCAGCAAGGCTTCGGCATCGCCAAACCCGCCACTACCGTCAAAGCCATAGATGTCTGCTGTGTCGAGGAACGTGATCCCGGCATCGAGTGCGGCGTGGACCAGCCTTGCTGCCTCCACCGCAGTTCGTCCGCCCTCGGCAAGCCGCCACATGCCCCAGGCGATCGGAGAGACGGCTATGCCGCTGTGGCCGAGGCTTCGCATGGCAGGGGGCATGGGTAGTTCACTCATCAGGCATTCCTTTTTGGCGGGGTCTTGGCGGCGGGGCGACAGAGGCGCGCTCCACAAGAGTATGGGGCAGGCGGCGATGGATGATGTCCCCGCCGGCAATCAGAATCTGCGTGGCAATGCGCGCCAGTTCGGCCATCGGCTGCCGGATCGTAGTCAGTGGCGGCCAGACCGTTCGGGCCAGCGTCGTATCGTCGAACCCGGCGACCGAAAGTTGCGCCGGAACAGTGATGCCACGATCATGCGCCACCGCCAGCACGCCTGCTGCCATATCATCGTTGGAGGCAAAGATCGCGCTGGGTCGGTCGGGCAAATCGAGCAACACGCGAGCGCCGTCAACGCCGGAATCGAAATCGAACTCGCCCTCGGTCACCAGTTGCGGCTCGAACGGGATGCCGACCCGATCGAGCGCGCGGCGATATCCGAACAGGCGGTCGTCTGACGCCATGTGGTTCGCGTGCCCGCGGATGAACCCGATCCGCCGGTGCCCGGCATTGATCAGATGCGTGACCATGTCATCGGCCGCCTGCGCATCATCCATGAAGACCGAGCTGGTGAGCGAATGGTTGGTGCCCGGTGAAATCCGCACAAATGGCACATCCATCGCTTCAAGCGCGCGCAAGACGGGATCGCAGTCGGTCACCGGGGATGAAAGGATAATGCCATCCACATGCGTCTCGCTAACCAGACCCCGCACCTGATCCCCCACGCCCGGATCGGTCACATCGACCGGCTGGGCGAGCAGGCGAATGCCATTTTCGTGGCATACATCCCAGCAGCCCTTCTGGATCTGGAACATGTAATAGGGGCTGTGATTATCATGGATCAGCGCGACCTGATTGGACTTTGCTCCCGACAGAATGCGGGCGGCGACACTTGGCCTGTAATCGAGCGCGGCCATCGCTTCCTCAACCTTTTCGCGCATGGCGGTGCTGACATAGGGGTGTGCGTTGAGCACCCGGCTGACGGTCTTTACCGCCACCCCGGCGCGCGCCGCAACATCGCGGATATTGGCTCTGCCGCTCATGCTGGAATCCCTCCTGTGTCGGCCAGACCGGCAAATAGATCGGCAAAGGCACTGTCCGCGCGGTACAACACCGCAGGCATGCCCAGCGGCGCATCGAGCGTGTGCCATCCCGGCGCAAACGCCTGCCCGCTCCAGACATGACGCCAATCCTGCGCAGCTTTCCCCGGCAAATACAGCCGCCGGGTCTGCGCCCCTGCCTCGATCACGGGTGCAACCATCAGGTCGGCCCCATAGAGGAACTGATCCTGGATCGTTAAGGTCTGCGTATCTGTCGGATAATGCAGGAACAGCGCACGCTGAGCAGGCAAGCCGCTCGCCCGCGCCTCGGCAACGAGATGCGCGGTATAAGGCGCGAGCGCGGCGTGGATAAGGCTCCAGCGGACGAACCCGGCGATCAACTCATCGGAGCTGTCGATCTGGAGGTTCTCATCCGGGCGATTGCCTTCATGCGTGCGCATCACCGGGCTAAACGCGCCAAGCTCGTACCATCGCAGCAACAATTCGGGGGTGCGGACATTGCCGAACAGGCTGGTGTAGCCGCCAACGTCGGAATGGCTGAAGGCATTGCCGACCAGCCCGGAGGACAGCGCGGCAGTAATGACGGTGCCAATACCGTCATGGCGGCTGAAATCGACCGACTGGTCGCCTGCCCACAGCAGCGGGCAATGTTCCTGCACCCCGGCATACCCGGCGCGCATGAACCACAGCACATCACCGGTCCGTCCGCGTGAGGCAATGGCGCGGGCGTTGACCTCTGCCCAGCGCACGGGCCAGCGATTGTGCTCCTGCATCGGGTCGCCATCGTGCAGCCGCAGATCGACCGGCAGGTATTCACCGAAATCAGCCATCCAGCCATCCAGCCCGAAATCGAGCATCCGCCGCCCGATCACCTCCTCGGCAAACCATTGCGCCGCCGCCGGATTGGTAAAGTCGACCACGCCTGCCGCAAACTCGCCGAAATCGATCAAGTAGGGCGCGTCGCTTTCCAGCTCGCGCGCGAAGAAACCCTGCGCAGCGGCCTCGGCATACAGGGGGCCATCCACCGCCAGATAGGGGTTCACATAGCCCAGAAAGCGAATCCCGCGCGCCTTCAAGCCGGCGATGCGATCGGGCAGGTCAGGGTAGCGTTCGGCATTCCATTGCCAGTCCCAGAACAGGCGGCGGCCAAAGCTGGTCTGGCGGATGCCGACCCAATCCTCGCACCATAAACCCGAAACGTGCGCTCCGGCATCGATCAGGCGCTCCAGCCGATAAAAACTGTTCATCCCGTCCTTCAGGCCGACCACCGCGCCGCCCAGCGCCCAGTCGGGCAATGGCCGACGCGGGCCAAACCGTGCACCCAGCTGACGCACAAGATCGGCAGGCGCGCCTGCGAACAGATCGATCACCACCTTGCCCGACCACACTTGGACCCGCAGCCGTCCCGCCTGCGTGCAGTCCAGCTCGCAATATTCGGTGTTGGCGAGGGCAAGCGCCCACCCCGCCGAACACAGCACAGTGGGTTCTGGGTAATTGGTGGTCCAGTAATCGCCGCCTGCAAACGATCCATCGGCGCTGGCCTGATCGGTTATCGGCGTTCCCGGCTCGCGCCCCACGCCCGGTTCGCTGGTCCAGATCGGGAAACTGCGGCCATTGAGCGTCAGATGGCTCATCTGCTCCCCGCCGCCCCACAGCACATCGTCTGCGCCGATGCAGAAATCGACCGAAATGCGGTTGTGCGGCGTCAAGGCTTTCAGGTGCAACCGCCCGGTGCCGGGCACAACACGCACTTCAAGACTGGCAGAACCCTCCGCGCTGTTCAGGATCACCCGACCGTCATCGGGCGTGATGCACAAACTGAGTGGCGGCGCGGCGTGCAATGTATCGCTCATCCGGAAATTGCCCCGCACCATCGCCACCTGCGGATCGCCCGAGCCAAGCAACACGGCGGGTGAAGCAGGCCGCTGTCCGAGGACTTTCAGCCCGCCAACCAGCAGGTCAAATCCGCCCTCGTTTGCAGCCAACTGCAATGTCACCGCTCCCAACTCCCCTCACCGGCGCTTGTCGACCGGCATTTATGACACCGCTTGACATATTGCAGTGAAAAGCGCAACTCCACGATGCCAGAGATCGACAGCTGAACGACGAATTCGACCGTCGCCAGACAAGTGGATCGGGACACAAGGGGAGAGAAACACAATGTCCACCAACACCACAATTGCGCTCAGGGCGCTTGCCGTTTCCGCCAGCTCTCTGGCGCTGATGCACACTGCGCCGGCCTTTGCGCAGATCGAAGAAATCATCGTAACTGCTCAAAAAGTCGAAGAAAATGTGCAGGACGTGCCGATCGCCATCACCGCAGTAACGGGTGAGCGGCTGGATCAGGCAGGCGTCACCTCATTGGAGAATATCGGGCTCGTCGTCCCGTCGGTTACGTTCCGCAAAGGCACTACCAGCGCCAACAGCGCGATCGTGATGCGCGGGGTCGGCACCATCACCTTCTCAGTCGCCGCAGAACCGAGTGTGTCCACCGTTGTCGACGGTGTTGTTTTGTCACGCTCTGGCCAGGCGTTCATGGATCTGGTCGATATCGAGCGACTGGAAGTGTTGCGCGGCCCGCAAGGCACGCTGTTCGGCAAGAATGCGTCGGCGGGTCTGGTCAACATCATCTCACGCGGTGGCACCGACGAACTCGAAGCCGAAGGCCGCGCCGATTTTTTCGAGGGCAATGAATACCGTCTGCGCGCCGCCATCGCCGGTCCCCTGGCCGAGAATCTCACCGCTCGCGTCACAGGCTTCTATGGCAGCTTTGATGGCAACATAACCAACATCAATGGTGGCCGTAACGAGGACGTGAACGGATACGAACATTATGGCGTGCGCGGCATCGTCGACTATTCGAGCGGCACTAGCGATCTACGCTTTATCGCGGATTATTTCCGCGCCAATGATGATTGCTGCGCGGACGTGACCGGCGTCAGCCGCGGCGCAGTGCTCGATGCCGAACTGAACCTGCCGGGCGGATCGGCCAAGGGGGAGGACCAGCGGTTCGTCAATCACAACCTCGTCACGCAAACGCGGGACAAGCAGTGGAGCCTGACCGGATCGGGTGATTTTGATCTTGGTGAAACCCACACTTTGAGCGTGGTTCTGGGGTATCGCAACTGGTTCAACGAGGAGCTGCGCGAAGGCGATTTCCTGCCGCGCGCATTGGTCGGCACAGCTCAGCTGCACGACGATGGCGTGGTGCGTACCGAACAATATTCGATCGAAGCCCGGATCGCGTCGGATCAGAGCGCGCCGTTCTTCTATCAGGTCGGCGCATTTGCGTGGCAGTCTGATAACGAGCAGGTTTTCACCCGGCGAGACATCACCTGCGCCACCTCAACCCTGCCGGTCGATCCACGCACCGGGGCAACGCCGTGCAACGTATCCGATCTGGTCAACACCCTGTTCCCGACCGCGACATCTTTGAGCGATGTAACCTCGAAGAACTTTGCGGTGTTCGGGCAGGCGACCTATCGGTTTACCGACCAATTATCGCTGACGGGCGGCCTGCGCTATACGCTGGATGATCTGGAATTCACCCACACCCGCGCGCCGGGCGTCAACGCAACCACCGGGCTGCCCGCTACCGGGCCGGGCGTCTCGGGCAGTCCGGCTGGTGGCACCCTTGCCAGCGGCGGAAATGGCACCAACACCTCGGCTGGTTCGACCGATAACGGCAACCTTTCAGGCAAGGCGGTGCTGCAATTCGAGCCGACCGAGGACATCATGCTCTACGGCAGCTACACGCGCGGCTATAAGGGCCCGGCGTTCAACGTGTTCTTTAACCACACCGCGCCCAACAACGCGATCCCGATCGACGAAGAGCTTTCCGACGCGTTCGAGATCGGCGTGAAGTCGCAATTCCTGGATCGCCGCGTTCAGGTTAATCTCGCGGCCTTCTCGGTCGAGTATGACGGATTTCAGGCCAACAACTTCGTGCTGCTGAATGGTGCCGTGGTCTCGAACCTGACCAATGCGGGCACAGTCAAGAGCGAGGGGTTCGAGGCCGATGTGGTGGTCGCACCGGTGACCGGGCTGACGTTCCGCGCCAGCGCGGCCTATGCCGACGCATCGGTCAAGGAGTTCAACGCGAACCCGGCGACCAACGCGCCGGACGCGCGCAACGGCACGCAACTGCCGCTCGCACCCAAGTTCGTCTATACGTTGGGCGGCGAATACGAGGCCGATCTGGGCGGTTTCCGCGCGTATCTGACGAGCGATTTTCGCCATTCGAGCCGCCAGTTCTCCGATTTGGGGGAACAGGGTCTGATCGATCCCTACGGCATCTGGAATGCCTCGATCGGCTTCTCCGATCAGGATGACCGGTATCGCTTGACGTTCCACGCCCGCAACATCGCCGATAACAGCTACGTGCTGCTCAACGTATCGAACGGGCAGCGGCTGCAAATTCCGCGCGATGCAGACCGTTACTTCGGCGTCAGCCTGCGCGCCCGCATGTAAGGGCGCCCCTTCCGGGTCGCACCAGGAAGGACGGGCCGCCGGTGCAATCCGGCGGCCCTCATAATATGCGGCCCCCTTTTGTACGGTGCTTGCCCTGACCCGCTGACGAGCTTTAGGAACTTGCAATGGCCGCCAATCCCTCGCCCCTCTCCAACCGCCTGCGCTGGTCGCTGTTCACGGTGCTGTGCATTGCGGGGGTGTTCAACGCGATGGACCGCCCGATCATCGCCATCCTCAAACCCGACATGATGGCCGATTTCGGCTGGAGCGACAGCGATTTCGGCGATCTGGCGGCGGTCACCCAGTTTTCCGCTGCATTCGCTTTCCTTTTCACCGGATGGCTGGTTGACCGCTTGGGCGTACACCGCTCGATGGTGGTCGGTGCATCGGCGTGGAGCCTTGCGGCAATGGCACATGGCTGGGCGATTACGACCGCGCAGGTGGTCGCCGCGCGCGTCGGGCTGGGCGTGACCGAAGCGGTGCAAACCCCGCTCACGATCAAGACGGTTGCCACCCTGTTCGCGCCCGATCAACGCTCTTTCGCGTTCGGTTTTGCGACGATGCTGGCTGGTGCAGGCACGATTGCGATGCCGTTCGTCATACCCGCAATCGCGTTGTCGGTGGGCTGGCGCGGCGCCTTGGTGGTGGGCGGGATAGGCGGACTGATTTCGCTCGTTGCGTGGATCTGGCTGGCGCGCGGGCTGAGCCAGCTGCGCGATCGCACAATCGAAGAGCCGCTGGCTCAGACCGCCACAGATGAGGAAGGCGATCCAAGCGCGAGGTATGGCCCGATCCTCTCCAATCGCAAGACCTGGGCCATCGTCGGGGCAAAGGCGCTGTCCGACATGACCTGGTGGTTCATCAATTTTTGGCTGGCGGATTATTATCGCAAGGAATTCGGACTTTCGACGCTGGAGCTGGCCGTGCCGCTGGCGATTGCCTTTGCCGGGTCGGGCCTTGGCGCGCTGCTGGCGGGCTGGGCCTCAACAAAGGCACTGGAGCATGGCTGGTCGGTCAACCGAGTGCGCAAGACGGTGATGCTGATTTCTGCGCTGATGGTCGCGCCCCTGCCACTGGTGCTGGCGCTCAATTCGTTCTGGCCGGTCGCGATCATGATCGGCGTGGTGATGGCAGGTCATCAGGGCTTTTCGCTATCAATCTTCTCGACGATCACCGATGTTGTGCCCAATGCCAAGGTTGGCCGGGTGACGGCATTCGGAGCATTTATGGGCAATATGGGCGGTGTGGCCATCAGTCTTGTGACGGGCCGCGTGCTGGATGCAGGGTTCGGGTTTGTGCCCCTGTTCGCGTTTGCCGCGGCGTCCTATCTTGTGGCGCTGGCATGGTTCCAATTGCTGTTGCCAACGATCCGCCGTGACGAAGGTGCAATGGGAGTGGCGGTGTAGTTGGTTCGGTTGCTTTGTGGCGGTGCGCGGTATAGGGCTGTGACACCGTAGGACACAGCCGCGCGGCGGAGGCTTTTTCCAAGACGATATGCGTATGGTCAGGACGACATGATGGACAGGCCCAGCCGCGACTTCGATGCCTATGCGGGCGACCTGTTCGGCGAGATGGTGCTGGCCGATACGGCGCCTGCCCCAACCGAGCGCAAGCCGCTTACCCGCTTCATCCCCGGTATTGCGATCTGCGCCATTGCCAGCGCGGCTGCAGCCTGGCTGAGCCAGAATTATGGCGTGCCGATTATCCTTGCCGGGCTGCTGCTGGGCCTTGCCCTCAGTTTTGCAGCCGGAGACCCGCGCACGCACGAAGGGCTCGATGCGACCTCGCGCCACGGCTTGCGAGCAGGGATCGTGCTGCTGGGGTTTCAGGTGACGCTGATGCAGATCGGCGCAATGGGCGTGGTGCCGTTTGCTGGGCTCTCGCTTGTGATGTCGGCGGCGGTTATCGCTGCCCTGCTGGCGGCGCGCGCCACCGGGCACAACCCATCCGTCGGGTTGCTGGCCGGGGGGGCGACGGCGATCTGCGGCGCGTCTGCGGCGCTGGCGCTGTATGGCGTGATCGGGCGTGAGCGGATCGAGCAGGCGCAATTCACCCTGACCCTCGTGATCCTTGCCGCAGCCAGCGCGATTGCGCTCACCACTTATCCTGCGCTCACGCAATTCCTCGGCTTCAGCGATGCGCAAGCAGGGTTTCTGGTCGGAGCGTCCATCCATGATGTGGCACAGGCGATCGGCGCGGGCTTTGCCGTGTCGGACAGCGCGGGCGCGCAGGCAACCGTGGTGAAGCTCACCCGCGTTGCGCTGCTCGCCCCGCTGGTGACGCTCACCGCGCTGTGGATCGCGCGCGCACATCCCGCCAACGCCGACGGCACTGTTGCGCGGGTCCCGATGCTGCCGGGCTTCATCCTCGCATTTCTGGCGCTGGTCGGGTTCAATTCGCTGGTCACCATGCCGCCCGAAATCGCCGCCAACGCCCTGATCGCATCCAAGGCCCTGCTGTTGTTGGCAGTGACTGCCACGGCCATGCGCACCCGAACTGATCTTTTGCTGCAACTGGGCTGGCGATCGGTCATGCCGGTGCTGGCCGCAACGATCGCCTCGCTCGGCGTCGCAATCGCCTTTGCAAACTGGGCCATTTGATGAAGCGAACAACTACCCAAGTGTTTGATCTGGCCGTGATCGGTGGCGGCATCAACGGTGCCGGGATCGCGCGCGATGCGGCGGGGCGCGGGGCGCGCGTGTTGCTGCTCGAACGCGGCGATCTGGCAGAAGGAACCTCGTCTTCATCGACCAAGCTCATTCATGGCGGCCTGCGGTATCTGGAGCATTACGAATTCGCGCTGGTGCGAGAGGCGCTGAGCGAGCGCGAAGTGCTGTGGGGGATTGCCCCGCACATCATCTGGCCCCTGCGCTTTATCCTGCCGCACCGCCCCGGCCTGCGCCCGCGCTGGCTGCTGCGGCTGGGCCTGTTCCTGTATGATCATATCGGCGGGCGAAAGCTGCTGCCGCCAGCAGAGTCGGTCACGCTGGCCACGCATCCGGCGGGAGCGCCGCTCAAGCCGCAATACACCCACGCGTTTGCCTACTCCGATTGCTGGGTCGATGATGCGCGGCTGGTGGTTCTGAATGCCCGCGATGCCGCCGACCGGGGCGCCGAGATCCGCACACACTGCGAGGTGACGGGTCTTCAGCGGCAGGGAGATACATGGCTGATCGATGCCGGGGGCGAGCAATTCCGGGCGAGTTGCGTCATTAATGCCGCCGGGCCGCGCGTCCTCGATCTGCTGGGTCGCGCTGGGGAGCCTGCCAGCCAGCGCATCCGGCTGGTGCGCGGATCGCACATCGTGGTGCGCAAGGTTTTCGAACACGAGTTCGCTTATTTCTTCCAGCTTCCCGATGGACGCATTTTCTTCGCGATCCCTTACGAGGCGGATTTCACGCTGATCGGCACCACCGATGTCGATCATGAAGGCGGTCTTGATGAAGTGCGCGCCAGCGCGGAGGAAATCGCCTATCTGTGCGTCGGGGCGAGCGAGTATTTCCGCACACCGATTACGCCCGAAGATGTCGTTTGGACCTATTCCGGCGTGCGCCCGCTTGTCGATGACGGATCGGGCAAGCCGGAGGCTGCGACGCGCGGCTATCGCTTCGATCTCGATGGCGAACCGGGCGAGGCTCCGTTGCTGTCGGTCTTTGGCGGGAAGATCACGACCTACCGCCAGCTGGCCGCTGCCGCGCTGCAACAGGTGGCCCCGTTCTGCCCGCCGCTGGCGAAGGAGGATGACTGGACCGGCTCTGCACCGCTGCCCGGCGGCGATTTCGGGCGCGGCGAGGCCGATGCAAAGGCCCGCGAACTGGCCACCCGCTACCCGTTTCTTGCGGCGGCACAGGCCACGAGGATGATCCGGCTGTACGGCACCCGTGCCGAGGTGTTTCTGGACGCGGCAACCACCCTGGCCGACCTTGGCGAACACTTTGGCCACGGCCTGACCGCTGCCGAGGTCGATTACCTTATCGCACATGAATGGGCGCGCAGTGCCGCCGATGTGCTATGGCGCCGAACCAAGCTCGGGCTGCATTTCTCGGCGCAGGACGCCGCGCGGCTCGATGACTACATCACCGAAAGGACAGGCTTAGCATGACCAGAATCGTGGCCCTTGGCGGCACGGTCAATCCCGGCAGCTCGACCGAGCAGGCGCTGCGCCTCGCCGCCAGCATCGCCGGGTCACAGGGTGCACAGGTGCAAGTGTTTGGCGGCGAATATCTGACCGCCCTGCCCCATTATCTTGGCCCAAGGCACGAGCCATCGTGCGGGGCGGAGATGGTTGCGGCCGTGCGCGAGGCCGATGGCCTGCTGATCGCGGCACCCGGCTATCACGGCACGATTTCGGGCGTGGTCAAGAATGCGCTCGATTATCTGGAAGACCTTGCGCGCGATGAACGACCCTATCTTGATGGACGCGCGGTCGGCCTGATTGCGACTGCGTTCGGCGATCAGGCCTCAATGAGCACACTGCTGACGATGCGCGCGATCACTCACGCATTGCGCGGCTGGCCCACGCCGATGGGCGCAACCATCCGCACCTATCGCGGGCTGTTCTCGCCCGACGGCGAATGTCTGGATGAACGGGCGCGCGGACAGCTTGAACTGGTGGGCAAACAGGTGGTTCTGGGCGCTCGCAGCTTTGCCGCGGGAAGGGATTTGGCGTGAACACGCCCGCGGGCCTCGATCATGCGCTGACCGAAATCGCTGCCGGCCGGATCGTCGTGCTGTCGGGCGACAGGCTACGGGGAGGCGACATCGACTTCATGGTCGCCGCGCAGGCCGTGACGCCTGAGGCGATCAACTTCATGGCGACAAATGGGCGCGGCCTCATCTGCCTTGCGTTGACGCAGGAACGTGCCGAGCAGCTGGGCCTCACCCTCGTCAATCCGGGGACGCACCGCCAGACGGGTCGACCCTTCGCCCGCTCGATCGAGGCCGCGAGCGGCGTCTCGACCGGCATTTCCACCGCCGACCGCGCCCGCACGGTTCAGGTCGCAATTGCTGATGGCGCGAGCGCGCATGATATCCATTCGCCCGGCCATGTCTTCCCGCTGATTGCGCAGACGGGCGGCGTGGTGGTGCGGCCATCAGCGGTCGAGGCGTCGATTGAGCTTGCCCGCATGGCGGGCGCGGGCGATGCTGCCGTGATCTGCTCGATCATGCGCGACGATGGCGAGATGGCGCGGATTGACGATATCGGCGATCTGCTAAGCGACCACCGGCTGGCGGTGGCGGATATCGATGAATTGATACGGCGATGTGCTGAGGTTGGCGCAAGGGAGGCTTGAAGATGTCAGGAAAGCCCGGCGCAGGCGGATCTGGCCGCGTCTCCGACCATCGGCTCACCCGCCGCGTGGTGCTTGCTGGCGCCGGCACCGCTCTGGCCGCGCCTGCCCTCGCTCAGAAGCTGATTGACCTGGGTTTACCCGGCGGGCCGAGCGAACGTCTGCTCGAACCCCGCTTTCCCGGCAAGGGCGAGATGATCGTCCAGCGCATCCGTCCCCCGGTGCTGGAAACCCCGATGGCGGTGTTCGATCAAGGCACCATCACACCCAATGACCGGTTCTTTGTGCGCTGGAACTGGGATTTTCCGACCCGGATCAACGCCGCTGCGCACCGCGTCACTTTGGGCGGCGCGGTTGCGCGCCCGCTGTCCCTGCCGCTGGACGAAATTGCCGGTGCGGGCGAGCATGTCGAGGTTGTCGCGATCAATCAGTGCGCGGGCAATGGGCGTGGGCTGTCCGATCCGCGCGTCACCGGCACGCAATGGGGCAATGGTGCGATGGGCAATGCCCGCTGGACCGGTGTGCGGCTGCGCGATGTTCTCGAACAGGCAGGCGTCGCCAGCGATGCCGCCCGCGTGCGGTTTTCCGGGCTGGATGTGCCGATGGCCGATGGCGCGCCGCAATTTATCAAGTCCATTCCGATCGATATTGCGCGCCGCGATGATGTGCTGATCGCGTGGGCCATGAATGGAGAGCCGCTGCCGGTAATGCACGGATATCCGTTGCGGATCGTGGTGCCGGGATGGTTTTCGACCTACTGGGTCAAGATGCTTAGCGCTATCGAAGTGCTGACCGGCGATGATGAGAGTTATTACGTCGCCAAATCCTACCGCATTCCCGCCGACCCGGTTACGCCCAAGGACAAGGATTTTGCGACGGTGCCGATCAGCGCGATGCCGCCGCGGGCCTTCATCACGAGCCATGCCGATGGCGATGCGATTGCGCTGGGTGCGCCGCTGACCTTGCGCGGCATCGCAATGGGCGGGGATGCTGCGCTCAGCAAGGTCGATCTGGTCGGCAAGGGGTTCGAAGCGCCCTGCACTCTCGGTCCCGACGAAGGCCAATACGCCTTCCGCCGCTGGTCGGTGACGCTCCCCCAAGTGACCAGCGACCTCATCGCTATCGGCGCACGCGCGGCCAATGTCGGCGGCGAGGTGCAGCCCTCTTCACTCGCCTGGAACCCCAGCGGCTATGCCCGCAACGTGATCGAACGTATCACGCTGAGGGTGCTATGAAGCGCTGGCCGATCCTCCTCCTGATCGCGCTTGGCGGCTGCAACAGCGAACCCGAAGTCGTGTTTGCCGATGCCGAAATCACCCTGCCCGTCGATCCCGCAACCCTGCCGCCCGGCCCCGGAATGGAAGCGGTTCTGGCTAATTGCACCGGCTGCCATTCGCCCTCCACCATGCTGCAACAACCCCGGATTTCACGGGAAAAGTGGCAGTCGCTGATTGGCAAGATGATTGAGGTTTACAAGGCGCCGGTGGACAAACAGGCTATCCCCGAAATCGTCGATTATCTGGTTGGGGTGCAGACCGCGCAGGCTGGATCCAGCGACGGCGCGGGCCAAGATTCTGGCGCAGGCAATTGACCCACAGCGAGCGGATGCAATCTGCGACCCGATAAGACGACATACGCCCGCGGCGGGCAATCGTGCTCAGGTATCTGCCAACAGATCTGCGTTACACGTTGTGCGGTTGAGCAGGCTTCGTTCCCGTGCCGGACGAACAGCAATCAGCCATGACCAAAGCAAGCATTGCACTAAAGCGGTTCGGTTGCGGGCAAGCACTGCGCGGCCCCAGTTTCAGGCCAAACTTGGCGAAGCTTATAGCGGTGATCGCACAGATATGGTGACGCGCGCAGCTATCGCGGTTGGATCATCGACGCCCTTTGCCGAACGGCTGGTGCACTTTTGAGCCAAGCATTTCTCCGTCAGCGCGCATCAATCCGATCAGGAGTCCGTGCTGACACCGGCGATGATGCGTTCATCCAGCGTATCGCCGTGCAGCACGGAAACATCCCCGGTGGCTTCCAGCACGACTGCGCGCACCTTGCCCATGTCCAGCGCATTGGCCTCACGCAGTTTTGCTATGAGATCGCTTTCGGTGACACGTGTGCGTTTGAGCGCATCATGCAGAATCTGGCCATTTCGCATTAACATCACAGGCTCATTCTGCGCGATGTCCTCGAACGTGTCCGAGGCATTGCGCAGCCGCGCCGCGATCCGCTGACCGATGAACAGTCCGACCATTGCGATCAGCGCCTGCCAGAACCCCGACCATTCGCTTGCCTGCGCCGCACCCGCCAGCAGACTGCCCAAGGCAACAGTCATGACGAAATCGAAATTGGTCATCTTAGAAAGCGACCGCAAACCATTCACGCGAATGAGAACGGTAACATAGATCAGCGATACGAGCGCAAGGATCAGTCCCCGAAGTACAGTATCGACTTGGGCGTTATCGAGAAAAATCGGACGTCTCCCATCGGGTGTGTGTGGGAAGTAATAACGCTCGCGCGGGTCAATAGGTCCGGGCTTACTTCCCCATCACCGCCGGGGCGGAGGGTTCCGGTGCGCCGGTCTGGATCGACCGGTCCTCGTTCGCCACAATCCCGGCCACCGTTGTCCACACCGCAACATTCTGGCGCAGCTGAACCTTGTCGATCTTGTCCAGCGTATCATCGGGCGTGTGGTGCAGATCGAAATATCGCGTTCCGTCCTGTTGCAGATCGATCAGCGCCCCGCCCTGATCGCGCACGATGTTGAGATCGGCCCCGCCGCTGGCGACATTGGCTGACGCTGCAACCCCGAACCGCGCAACCGCGCTGGCTAGACGGGCGTTCAGATCGGGATTGGTTACGCCGAAATTGGTTTCAAAGCGCCAAATGCGATCCGCGCCGAAATCGCTTTCGAAACCGACTGCAATCGGCTCGTCGATATGCGCTTTCGAATAGGCGGTGGAACCGAACAGACCGACCTCCTCCGCCCCTGCCAGCAACACGCGGATGGTGCGCAGCGGCTGGCCGGATTTGCGCACATTGAGCGCCGCCGCAGCCACAATCGCGCAGCCCGCGCCATCGTCGAATGCGCCGGGGGAATTCCACCAGCTATCAAGGTGACAAGCCAGCAGCACCGGCGGCAGATCGGGATTGCGCCCGACAATTTCGCCCACGACATTGCCGCTGATCGTGGTGCCGAGATTTTCGGGCGTCAACGTCAGCTTCATGGTGATCGGACGGCCACCGGCACGTTCAAACATGCGCTCCAGATTGGCCGCATCGGGCAGTGACAGCGCGCCCGCAGGCGTTGGCACCGGGCGTCCGACATCGGTGGAGCCATCGCCCCGGCGAAAGGTGGTGCCGCCGGTATGCGGATTGCGGTGGTAATCGGTGCCGACCGACTTGATCACGGTCGCAATCGCGCCTTTCTGCTTTGCCAGTTCCGCACCCACCCATCGGGCCGGGCCGGCAAATCCGTATTGCGAGCCATCCTGCGTGCGCGTCATCGAGTGCGAGATGTAGGCGATCTTGCCCTTCAGGCTGCCGTCCGGCGCAGCGCGCAACGCGTCGACGTTTTCGAACATCACAACCTGTGCTGTGATCCCGTCCGGCCCGGTCGAGGCGCTGCCGCCCAGCGGCAGGATAACCAACGGCTGCGGAAACGGGCTGACGATTTGCGCACGGTGCGTATCGCCCGGCACCCACGTTTCCATCTCGAACGGTTCATCAGCGACATTCTGAAAACCCTGCGCTTTCAGCCAGGCCATAGCCCATGCCCGCCCGCGTGCCTCCGCCTCGGTCCCAGCCTGACGCGGGCCGACTTCGGTCGTCAGCCCTTCGACGAAATCCCACGCCAGCGTGTCGCTTTCCAGCGCAGAGGTCGCGGCGGCCTCCAGCGTCGTGGAGTGGTTATCCGCCAGCGCTGCCGTGCTGGCTGCGATTGCCGCGACAACAGCAAGGGTAGTTGCGGATCTGAGGGCGGCGGTTCTGATCGAGCGCGGTTTCATGCGGGCATCGCTATCGGTCTGCCGGGCACCTGTCCAGTTGATCTGTGCGCGGGCGCGACGTTATCCCGCAATAGAAATCTAGCTTTGACAGCCTGACGTTCAGGCCCGCTGCCGGATCGGTAAACAGTGTCAGCGCGCCCCGACTATCCAGACCACGAGCGAAGCCCCCTCACCCAGCCGGATGCACCACGACCACACCAGCACGAATTTCGCTGCCACGCCAGAGTTGATCATGTCCAACGCTTGCTCTGAAGCAGAAAAGTCCCCGACTGCTCTGGTCCGGCGCATAGAGGCAGCGCGATTATGAGGCGGCTATTTTAGGTCATGAAACATGTCCAACCTTGCGCTGCGCAAATGAAACTATCTGCGCGCCCGCCACCGGTTCATCCTCGTTCGAGCGCGGCCCGGTTGCACCGCGAAGCTGCGCTCCATCCAGCGCGACCTTGTTTCTGCCCGCTTTCTTGGCTCGATACAGAGCGTGATCGGCCCGCTCAAACAGCGCTGCATAGCGTTCGCCCGGCAATGCCTCGGCCACGCCAAAACTCACTGTGAAGGCCTGCAGGCCGCTTGTTCCGTCCCGCGTGCTGTTTGCAACGGCAAGGCGGATGCGATCGGCCAGGCGCGCGGCGGGAGCGCCCCGGCAATCCCACACCGCAATGCAGAATTCCTCTCCGCCGATGCGCCCGGCGATATCGGTTCCACGGATCTTGGCCGTCACAATCTCTCCAAAATGCGATATGACCCGGTCACCAGCAGTGTGGCCGAAAGTGTCATTCACCTGCTTGAAATGGTCGATATCGCAGACGATCAGGCTGACCGGCGCGCGTTCCTGCGCTCCGCGCGCGAGCATCGCCTTGACGTCGCTTTCAAATGCGGGCCGGCCGAGCAGGTTCGTCAACACATCGATCACCGCCACTTCCCGATCCCGCCGCATGTTATCAAGCGCGACCATCGCAATCAGCGACAGCGCAAGCATAAGGGCAAGCAGCGCTGAAATGACGATGTTCAGCGATGCAAAGACCGAATCCTGATACTGTTCCATCGACATTTGGCTCTGCGCCAGGACCGTCATGTTGGGCCTCAGGATCGCATATCCCGCAAGAGCGACGAAAACCCAGATAATCGCGCGATCACCGGCATTGCGCGGCGCGGTCTTCCATTTGCTCTGCGCGGCGAGCGCAAACAGCAGACCGGTGTTGAAGTTCTGGCTGATCAAAAGCACGCTCTGCACTTCGTAGGTACGGGCGAAATACAGGATCGGCGTGGTCAACGCTGTCAATGCGAGCATCGCGGCGACCGGGCTGCGCTGGCCATCGCGCTTTGCCACGCCCCATATCAACGCGATGATCGCAATGGCCGCGTTCCAGTGGAACAGCAATATGTCGTAGGGCGCAAAGTTCCACGGGATCGCTCCTTGCAGGATGATGCCCCCGCAAAAGGCAAGCGCCCAATACGCAAACGCAAGGACATAGGTGCGCGAAGGATCGGTACGCCACAGGGCGAACAGCACGGCGGCAAAAATCGCCATCATGCCTGGAATAATGAAGGTAAGTATCTGCGCCTGCACGATTTTGCCTTTTTGGATCGACGCGGGTATCGCATGGATTGGTAAAGGCTTGCCTAAAATGAGCATTGGTCGCCTCCACAAGCGAATGCTTGCCCGGCTGGCTCACAACGCCTATTTGCACCGCTAAATCCAGCGACACACTCGAATCCACGAAGGACGACCCACAATGGCCGCGCAATACGCCTATGTCATGAAAGGCATGACCAAGACTTTCCCCGGTGCCTCCAAACCGGTTTTGTCCAACATCAGCCTGCAATTCTATCAGGGCGCGAAAATCGGCATCGTCGGGCCCAATGGCGCAGGCAAATCGACCCTGATCAAGATCATGGCCGGGATCGACACCGATATCACCGGAGAGGCATGGGCGGGTGAAAACATCACGGTCGGCTATCTGCCGCAGGAGCCGCAGCTCGACGAGAGCAAGACAGTGCTCGAAAACGTCAAGGACGGCGCGCGCGAAACCGCCGATCTGGTCGATCGGTTCAATGCGATTTCCGCTGAAATGGCCGAACCGGATGCCGATTTCGACAAACTGGGCGAGGAGATGAGCGAGCTTCAGACGAAGATCGACGCGGTCGATGGCTGGACGCTCGACAACCAGCTCGAGATCGCGATGGAAGCATTGCGCTGCCCGCCGTCAGATATGGGGGTCGAAAGCCTCTCAGGCGGAGAGAAACGCCGCGTTGCCCTTACCCGCCTGCTGATCCAGAAACCGTCGATCCTGCTGCTGGACGAGCCGACCAACCATCTTGATGCGGAGAGCGTCGAATGGCTGGAAAACCACCTCAAGGAATATGCCGGCGCGGTGCTGATGATCACCCACGATCGCTACTTCCTTGATAATGTGGTGGAATGGATTCTCGAACTCGATCGCGGTACCTATTACCCGTACGAGGGCAATTATTCGACCTATCTGGAGAAGAAGGCGAAGCGACTGGAACAGGAAAACCGCGAGGAATCAGGCAAGCAAAAGGCGCTGCAACGCGAACTGGAATGGATCCGTCAAACCCCCGCCGCACGCCAGACCAAATCCAAGGCGCGTATCCGCAAGTTTGAAGATCTTCAGGACGCGCAGGCCGGGCGCAAACCAGGCAAGGCGCAGATCGTCATCCAGGTGCCGGAACGCCTCGGCGGGAAAGTGATCGAAGCCAAGAATGTCACCAAGGCGTTTGGCGACAAACTGCTGTTCGAAAACCTTTCCTTCATGCTGCCGCCCGGCGGAATCGTGGGCGTGATCGGACCGAACGGCGCGGGCAAATCGACCCTGTTCAAGATGATTACCGGGCAGGAAACCCCCGATAGTGGCACTGTCGAGATCGGCGATACGGTCCACCTCGGCTATGTCGACCAGAGCCGCGATGATCTGACGCCGGGCAATAATGTGTGGGAGGAAATCTCCGACGGGCTCGATTACATGCAGGTCAACGGCCATGACATGTCGACGCGCGCCTATGTTGGTGCATTCAATTTCAAGGGTGCGGACCAGCAGAAAAACGTCGGCAAACTTTCCGGCGGCGAACGCAACCGCGTGCACATGGCCAAGATGCTGAAACTGGGCGGCAACGTGCTGCTGCTGGACGAACCGACCAACGATCTCGACGTGGAAACGCTGGGCGCGCTGGAAGAGGCGATCGAGAACTTCGCCGGCTGCGCCGTGGTGATCTCGCATGACCGTTTCTTCCTTGATCGGCTCGCGACGCACATCCTGGCATTTGAGGGCAACAGCCACGTGGAATGGTTCGAGGGCAATTTCGAAAGTTATGAAGAGGACAAGCGCCGCAGACTTGGCGATGCAGCGGATCGGCCTACACGTTTGGCTTACAAGAAGCTCACGCGGTAGCCGCCGCAAAGGCGGGCAATCGCGCCCTGTTCTTCCCTCCTTTACACTCCTTTAACCACCTCGCCGCCATTCTCTCAGAATACGAGCCACCGGTATCGCAACCGGGGGCATCAGCGGGGGGGGAAAGCGACACCTGTTCAGCGGCGTGGCGGTCACCTTGGACCTTGCGGCTTTGGCCGTACTGCTGGTTTGCGTCGCGGGGCTCGGCGCGGTCGCAGGGCATGGCGTGCGACGGGTGTTTGAGCATCGGCAAAGAGCGAGCGATCGTATTAGCTGCGATGACACGCTGATGAGGCTGATGCGCAGCAGCGAGGCCTTGCGCGACGTTGAAAACGTCGGCCTGCGCGCTTCGCATCGCCCCATTTCACACCCTGCCAGCGCGCCGGGCCGCACTGATGCGATGCTGCGCCTGCGGCTTGATCACATGCGCGAAGTTCAGCAGATCTGGGGCAGAGACACGCGCGAAAGCGCGATCAGACAGGTTGCCGGGATAATGCGCAATTCGCTGCGCAGCGGCGATGGCGGCGATGACGCTGCGGGCGGCAATGATATCGTCAACGAGATACGCGGCGATGGATTCACCATCCTGTTGCGCGGCGCGGCGGAAGCGGATGCCGCAACCATCGCTCGGCGTTTGGGACGCGCGTTGGGCCGCAGCCGGATTGACGGACTGGCCAATAATCTGCGCCTCTCAGCCAGCTTTGGTGTGGCGGGGCGGCGCGCGGGTGAGAGCTTTCCCCTGTGGCGCGCGCGGGCGCAGGCGGCGCTCAATTGCGCGACCGCACGCGGAGACGATCAGATCGTCGAGGCGCGCTGGGCAGAGGAAGTCAGACTGCTGCCACCCCCATCGGCTGCAGAGGCATCATCGAGAACAGCCTGAAGCAGGACACTTCAGGGCGCGACCCATTCGCTCTGCCAGGCACCGTCATCATCCCGGCCAAACCGCGCGCGCACATGACCGGTATGCGCCAGATACAGCCAATCGATCTCCTGCATCGTCACCAGTAACACCGCGAAATTGGCGCGCGCGGGGATCAATTGCGCATCGCTTGGCTCCACCCCTTCAAACTCTGCGGGCAAGCCCGATGTCGGCTCGGGCGATGGCGTGCCCGGCCCATCACCCATGTAACAGCGCCGGGCAAAGTTCGAACCACTGTCCCACGCGCTCTGAGTGATCGGCGCATCGCGCAGGATTGCAGCGGTGCCGCGAACGCGAATCTGGATCTTCGCCCCCTTGTCGTAGAACAGCACGGCGACGCGCGGGTCGGCTTGGATTGCGGCAGCTTTGGGCGCGCGGGTATCGGTGTGAAACCGCAGCGTCCACGCAGCAGCGTCGAATTCACGCAGCACCATCGTACGCGCATCGATATCGCTGGTGATGACAGCGGGCGTGTGCATCGCACTCTTGCGATCGCGCGCGGCGCGAATAATGCGATTGGTGAGATCGCTGCGAACATCGTCGAAATTGTCTAACATGGTGCGCGATGTGGAGAGCCCGGACCACAAGGGCAAGCCTGATGCCAATGCGCACTCGATCTGTTCATAATAAGAAGCTTAAAGATGAACGAAAGGCTATCAGGTCGGTTAAGACTGGCGACAGCGACTCAAGCGTAACAAAGCGTATCAATCAGGCCGTAAGTGGTGGGGCGGCAAGACAGGAGGCATTTATGGACATTACCAATCTACTCCGCGGCAGCGCACTCTCGGCCCTTGCCGCGGCGCTTACGCTCGTCGTCACGCCTGCCCCGGCCGAGGCCGCTTCGGCGACTGCTTCGAACGAGGCCGCAAGGTCTGCCAACGCGCAGCAGCCGCGTGGTGAGCGCCGCGAAGGCCGACAAGGCGATCGTCGCGACCGCCAGCGTGGCCAGCAGCCCGCCGTCAGCGCCCCGGTCAGAGATGAGTCGCGCACTCAACGCGCCGTGCAACGTGCCGAACGATCCGTCCAGCGCAGCGAACGCCGTGCCGAACGTGTTGAACAGCGCAGCGACAATCGCGCCAACCAGGTAGAGCGCCGCGGTGACAACCGTGCTGCCCAGCTTGAACGTCAAGGCCGTGATCGCGCCGCCAATCGGGTCGATCGCCGCAGCGACAATCGCGCCGATCAGATCGAGCGGCGCGGTGATCGGCGTGCCGACCGCATCGAACAGCGCGGAGACCGACGCGCAGGAGAGGTGCAAAGTGGCGATTATCGGGAGAACCGGCGCGTGTTCGGCAATGAAGTGCTCGGAAGCCGAGCGCAGGGCCAGCGCGACGGTCAATTCCGTGGCGACCGGCGCGCGGATCAGAGGGCAGATCGACGGGGCGAGGTTCGTAATGACTGGCAGGTCCGCCGCGATGGCTTTCGCGATGGCGTGCGCACAGAACGCCGTCGGGATCGGTTTGAAGACCGTAACATTCGCCGCGACGGATTTCGAGATGGCGTAAGGGCCGAACGGCGCGCCGATCGTCGTGACGATTACCGCAACGGTGACGGCCGCTTCCGTGATGGGCGCGATTTCCGCACCGGCCGCGTTGATAATCGCCGGTTCGATAATGGACGACAGTTCCGTGGTGGCGACTTCCGCCGCTGGGACCGTCGCTGGCGCGACAATCGCCGGTTTGGCTGGCAGAGTTATCGCAACTCAAACCGCAATGTGTTCCGGCCAGGCCGGTATTACTCACCCTATCGCGGGCACTATTACAACCGCGTAGGCATCGGGTTCTTCCTCGATAGCCTGTTTTTCCAGCCGCGCTATTTCATCAACGATCCGTTCGCGTATCGCCTGCCTGACGTCTACGGCCCCTATCGCTGGGTCCGGTACTACGATGATGTCCTGCTGGTCGATGTGTACACCGGCGAAGTGGTGGACGCGATCAACGATTTCTTCTGGTAAGACCCGAAACTGAACCATTAACTGCCCCCGCCTGACACAAGTCTGGCGGGGGCTTTTTGGTTGCACCGGGCCCTTCACTTGCTAATCCTGAGCGTATGACAACGACCAAGATCATTCCCGATGCCGACGCTCTGAGGCGGGTGGGCAAATCCGTGCGAGGGCGGCTGGCGACCGATCCCGGCGTTTACAAAATCGACACCGACATGGCCGAGATTTTCGCGGTCGGTGATTTCCTCACGGCCGAGGAATGCCAGCGGCTGTGCGTGATGATCGATCTGACGGCAAAGCCATCCTCATTGCATGAACTGGGTTATGACAGCGGTTTTCGCACGTCCTATTCGGGCGATCTCAATCCGCATGACAGCTTCGTCAAGGCGGTCGGGCGGCGGGTTGACGATCTGCTCGGCGTGAACCCGGAAATTGGCGAGGCGATACAGGGCCAGCGTTACCTGCCGGGACAACAGTTCAAACCGCACAATGACTGGTTCTATACCTCCGAAAAATACTGGGAGGGCGAGCGCAAACGCGGCGGCCAGCGATCATGGACTGCGATGGCTTTCCTCAATTACGTCGAGGAAGGCGGGGAGACCCATTTCACCAAAGTCGGGATCAAGATCACGCCCAAGCCCGGCGTCCTGCTGATCTGGAACAACGCGCTTGAGGATGGCAGCCCGAACGAGGATACGATGCATGCCGGCACCCCGGTGATCAAGGGCAACAAGTATGTGATCACCAAATGGTATCGCACGCGCAAGTGGAAGTAATACGCGCGTCCCGGCACTGGCCAATCACGCCCGCGCCAGCGCCTCCGCGATCAGTTTGCGCGTCGGCTCCACGCCATACAGCTTGATAAAGCTGCCCATGCGTGGCCCCTGCTCGCTGCCCAGAAGGGTCTCGTAAAGAGCCCGGAACCAGTCACGCAGATTGTCGAAGCCGAAGTCCTCGCGCTTGCCGATTTCATAGATGAGCGTCTGCAATGCTTCGGCATCGGCATCGGCGGGGACCGCGGCCAGTTGCGCATCCAGCTCGGTAAGGGCGAGCACTTCGCCACCCACCGGCGCGCGCTTTAAAAGCGTTGGTGCCAGAAAGTCGCGATTGTACCGCACGGCCCCCTCGATCAGCTCCATCAGGGCAGGATCGGTGACGGGCGCACCGGTATAGCTCGCCACGTAGTCCGCGAGGTTTTCAGCCGTCGCCTCCAGCCCCAGAACGCTGACGAGGTTGAGCAGCAAGCTGTAGGGCACGCTCAGCGTATCGCCAGCGCCGGGCGCATCGGCGCCCTCGAACCGTGCGTTGGCGCGGGCGAGGTGCCACACCGGATTGCCCAATTGCTTGTCGAGCGGTTGTTCGGCGAGGCGTTCGCGAAACTGCCAGTAATCGTCAATCGCCTTGGGAATGACGCCGCCATGCAGCTGCTTTGCGCTCTTGGGATTGGCGAAAATGTAATAGCCGAGCGATGCCTCGCTGCCGTATTGCAGCCATTCCTCGATCGTCAGGCCGTTGCCCTTGGACTTCGAAATCTTCTCGCCGTTGCCGTCGAGGAACAACTCGTAAATCAGCCCTTCCGGCTTGTTTCCACCCAGCACGCGGGCGATCTTACCGCTTTGCACGCCGCTGTCGGTCAGATCCTTGCCGTACATTTCATAGTCGACGCCCAGCGCGACCCAGCGCATTGCCCAGTCGACCTTCCACTGGCACTTGGCCATGCCGCCAAGCGCCGATTGTTCGATGACGCTGCCGTCTTCATCGGTAAAGCGGATCGTGCCCGCGCCTGCATCGATCACTTCGATCGGCACCTGCAATACCGCGCCCGTGGTCGGACTGATCGGCATAAGGGGCGAATAGGTCTGCCGCCGTTCCTCACCCAGCGTGGGCAGCATAATCTCCATGATTGCATCGAAATTCGTCAGTACACCGCGCAAGGCATCATCGAACGCGCCCGAACTGTACCTGTCAGACGAACTTACGAATTCGTATTCGAACCCAAACTGGTCCAGAAACGCGCGCAGCATGGCGTTGTTGTGCGCGGCAAAACTTTCATGATCGGTGCCGAATGGATTGGGAATGCGCGACAGCGGCTTGCCCATGTGCTGGGCAAGCATATCCTTGTTCGGGACATTGTCGGGCACCTTGCGCAGACCGTCCATGTCATCCGAGAACGCGACCAGCCGGGTCGGTTGGCCCGTCAGAGCTTCATAAGCGCGGCGCACCAGGGTGGTGCGCTGCACCTCTTGAAACGTGCCGATATGCGGAAGGCCCGAAGGGCCGTATCCGGTTTCGAACAGCACTGGCTCACCATCGGGCTTTCCGTCCCGCAGCCGTTTGGCCAGACGCTGAGCCTCCTGAAAGGGCCAGGCCTTGGAATTGCGAGCGGCTTCGATAAGAGCGGTTTCAGTCATACAGCGTTCGCATATGCGCGTGCGTGGCGTTGTTGCAAGCGCGAAAAGGGAAACTCACCACCGTCGCGGGCGACATCCGGCCTGCCGGACGCCGGAGCTTACGCGCGGGTTGCGGTCGGGCGATCTTCGCGTTTAGTGTTCAGCTCCTCACACTCGAGCGCATTTATTCGATTTTGCGCGTGCTCGGCAAGGTATTGCGCCGGGTCCAGACCAAGGGGGATCGCTGCGCCAGCCTTGGCCTCCTCATACGTCGAAGCTGAGGCGTTAAGACGCAGGCTACATCATCTTCCCGCCGTTTGCGTGACAAGTGTTGTCAGGATTGTGACTGTGAGAAATGACCCCGCTGCGCGTTTACTTCTTGCGCGCGCGGCCCCATCTCAATTGCCGTAGTGACTTCGCCCGATCTGCCATCTCCCCCTGCGCTCCCCCCTGCGCCGGTGCCGCTGCCCGCGCTCCATGCCAGCCATGGCGGGAACTGGCTGCGTGCCGCCAATGGAGAGACGGGCGCGGTTTCAAAAGGCGATGCCATCATGGCCGCCGCCGACACGCCGATCCTGTTGCTGAACGCTCCGCTGGTCGCCAACCGGCTGGGCTATCCCGATCTCTCTGGCCTCGATCTGCTGGAGCTGTTCGCCTTCGTCCACCCGGCAAGGTTCTGCGTGCCCACACCGCGCGGTCTGGCGCAGGCGCTGGGGATGGAGGAACCGGCGGGCGATGAACATGTGCCGCACTTCCTGCAACGCGCCGCCGGCGCGCTGATCACAGCGTGCGAAGATCCCGAATGGTTTGAGCGGCAAGGCGCATGGTCTGCGCTCCATTCACTTGAGCGGTTGCGCTGGCCATGGGCCCAAGTGCTGAAACCGCATGTCGCCCGCCCAGAAAAGGCGGAGAAATGGCTGTTTGCAAACCTGCCCGAATGGGAGGAGGCGGGCGAGCGCGCCCCGCCGCAGCAGGTGCAACTGACGCCTGCGGATGTCCTGGCGCAGCTGGACGCCTTGACCGGAGAGGGGTCGGAAAAGCGCACCGGGCAACGCGAGTACGCGCAGGATGCCGCGCGCATATTCGCGCCCCGGACCGCGCGCGAGGTGCCGCACATCGCGCTGGCGCAGGCAGGCACCGGGATTGGCAAGACGCTGGGCTATCTCGCGCCGTCGTCCTTATGGGCCAGCGCATCGGGGGGCACCGTATGGGTGTCCACCTTTACCAAAAACCTGCAACGCCAACTTCGCAGCGAAAGCCGCCGCGCATGGCCTGCCAAACGCGCCGACGGCACGCCTCCGGTGGTGGTGCGCAAGGGGCGCGAGAATTACCTCTGCCTGCTCAATCTGGAGGATGCGCTGCAAGGCGGCTTTACCGGACGACCCGCGATCCTGGCGCATCTGGTCGCGCGCTGGGCGGCGTTCACCCGCGATGGCGACATGATCGGCGGCGATCTGCCGGGCTGGCTGGGCACGTTGTTTCGCAAGCGCGGCATCGCAGCGCTGACCGATCAGCGGGGCGAATGCATCTATGCCGGGTGTCCGCACTACCGCAAATGCTTCATCGAACGCTCCGCGCGGGACAGTGCGCAGGCCGATCTGGTGATCGCCAATCATGCGCTGGTAATGGTGAACGCCGCAAGAGGCCGCGACCATGCACAGCGCCCGACGCGGGTGATCTTTGACGAGGGGCACCACGTGTTCGAGGCGGCGGATTCAACCTTTGCCGCTACGATTTCCGGGCAGGAGACGATTGAGCTGCGCCGCTGGATCATTGGGCCAGAGCGCAAGAACCGGGGCCGCCGCCGGGGGCTGTCGGCGCGGTTGGCCGATATTGCCAGCTACGATGACGCAGGCGGCCAAGCGATCGAGGCCGCGTGCGAGGCCGGACAGGCGCTGCCGGGCGAAGGGTGGTTGCAACGCATTGCCGAAGGCGCGCCCTCAGGCCCGATAGAATCGCTGCTGTCTGCCGTGCGCCAGGCCGTTTATGCCCGTGATGAAAGCGGCGGAGCAGAGGCAGGTTACGGGATCGAAACCGAGGCAAGCGGGCTTCCCGGCGAGGTGATCGAGGCGGCTGGCACTGCCGCGCAGGCGCTGGTCGCGATCCGGGTGCCGCTGATCCAGCTCGGTGGGCGGCTGGAGGCATGTATCGCCGATCCGCCCGACTGGCTGGATGGACAGGGTCGCGCCCGGATCGAAGGCGCGCGCCATTCGCTCAGCTGGCGGGTCGATCTGTTGGCCGGGTGGGAGGCTCTGCTTGCGCGGCTGGGCGGTCCAGGGTCCGAGGAATTCGTCGACTGGCTGGCGGTCGACCGCTCCGACGCGCGCGAATTCGATGTGGCGATCCATCGTCGCTGGCTCGACCCGATGAAACCGTTTGCGCGCACCGTTCTGGAACCTGCGCACGGGGTAATGCTGACCAGCGCGACGCTGACGGACCGGATCGATGATGAGAACAAGGCGTGGGATGCAGCCATCGCCCGCTCCGGCGCGGCGCATGTCGAAAGCCTGCCGATGCTGTCCGCTGCGCAAAGCCCGTTCGATTACGCCGCCCGCGCGGAGGTGCTGATCGTCACCGATGTGAAGCGCGGCGATCTTCCCGGTTTGGCGGGCGCCTATGCGCGCCTGATCGAGGCGAGCGAGGGCGGCGTGCTGGGCCTTTTCACCGCGATCCGCCGCCTGCGCGCGGTGCATGGCCGCATCGCCGATCGGCTCGCGCGTGAAGGCTTGCCGTTGTATGCCCAGCACGTCGACCCGATCGACACCGGAACGCTGGTCGATATCTTTCGCGACGATCCACGCGCCAGCCTGCTCGGCACCGATGCCCTGCGTGACGGGGTGGATGTGCCGGGCCGCAGCCTGCGCTGCGTGGTGCTGGAGGCGGTGCCGTGGCCCCGGCCCGATATCCTGCACAAGGCTCGCCGCGCGGCCAATGGGGGGGGCGCTTATGACGACCGCATCATCCGCGCGCGGCTGGCCCAAGCCTTCGGGCGGCTGATCCGGGGCAAGGACGATGCAGGGCATTTCGTGGTCCTCTCCTCCGCTTTCCCCAGCCGCCTGCTCAGCGCCTTTCCGCAAGGCACGCAAGTACGCCGCGTGACCTTGGACGAGGCGCTGGTGCGGGTTCGCGAAGGGCTGATCGGCGAGGCGACGGGACATGATGCGCTCGACGATGCGATCCCCGATCACCTCACATGATCGCAAGTGGCCTTGCGCAAGCGGCAATTGCTTTCCCTTCCAATCTAAGCAATTGCTTTTGACCGCCGACACCCGCAACCGGGCGTTCGTGCACATCATGCGAACAGGGAGAAACGCGGTATGAAACGGCTCGGGCTGCTGCGCCATGCAAAGTCCGAATGGGATGACACGGTCGAACGCGATTTCGACCGGGGTCTGAATGATCGCGGGCGGCGCGGGGCCGCGCTGATCGGGGAGCATATCTGCGCGCAGGACATCAAATGGGATCTGGTTCTCGCCAGTCCCGCCACTCGGATCAAGGCAACGCTGGAATCCGCGCGGCTGGGCGTTTCCCCGGTGTTCGAAGACCGGCTGTATCTTGCCAGCCCCGAAACCATCGTCGAGGTTGTGATTGCGCATGCGGCCGAAAGCGACCCGGAGAACGTCCTGATCGTGGCGCACAATCCCGGCCTGCAGGAGACTATCCTGAACCTGGTTGCGCCTGCGCGCGAAAACGACCTATTCCGCGAAGCATCGGTGAAGTTTCCGACCGCCAGCTTTGCCATTCTGGACTGCAATATCGACAACTGGAGCGCGCTGAAAAACTACAGCGCCACGCTCATCCACTTCGCCCGCCCGCGCGACCTCGACCCGGAGCTTGGCCCGGAATATTGAACGATTCCCTTTGGCGATTGCCGACAAGGGGCAAAGACTGCGAAAGTGCCGCGATGACAGCCTTCGCCTATATTGGTGCTGCCCTTGCCGAGATTGCCGGATGCTTTGCCTTCTGGGCGTGGCTGCGGATGGGCAAATCCATTTGGTGGGTGGTGCCGGGAGTGTTTGCACTCATGCTGTTCGCCTACCTGCTGACACTGGTTTCCGCCGAATATGCTGGCCGGACCTATGCCGCGTACGGAGGGGTGTACATCGCATCTGCGTTGATGTGGCTGTGGATCGTTGAGGGGGCCAGACCCGACCGGTGGGATGCAATCGGTGCAGTCGTATGCCTGGCCGGTGCGGCAATCATACTTTTTGGCCCGCGCAGCAGCTAGCGTGAGGTGAACGCGCATTGCTTGTTCGCTTGCCGGTGTTCGGTATCGCGACGTTGAGCCTACAGCAGATTTTGCTGCCTTGCCGTGCTTTTTACCCACGGATCATCCGTGTGCTCGATTGCCAGATCGCCCTGCCAAGCGCGGCACAGTGCTTTCGCATCTTCGGGCGCGCCTGACGCCCAGTCCTCGTAATCGTCAGAGCGCAACAGCACCGGCATCCGGCTGTGCACGTCTTGCGCGGCGGACCCGGCGCTGTCGGTCATCACCATCGAATAGCACGCGCCGAATTCGTCGCTCATCCGCCAAACGCCTGCAACCGCGAACAGATCGGCATCCGGCACCGTCATCCACGTGCGGGTCATCGCGCCCTTCGCGCCCTCAGCCTCTGCCCACGCGCTGACCGGGATCAGGCAACGACGCTCCTCGAAAGAATTGCGCCAGAAAAAACTGTCGAGTTTATCGGTGCGGGCGTTGTTCACCGGTTTGGGCTTTAACGGCTGGCCGTTCCTGCCCTTCATCACCAGCGGAAAGCCCCAGCTCATCTGCCGCAACTCGCCCCCGGCCAAGACCAGACCGGGATAGCCGGGATAGACCTCCGCGCCGAAATTCGCGCCGTTCAAACTATCCACGAGGGCAAACCACTTGGCGACCTCGTCGGCGTTTTTCGTCATGCGATACAGGTTGCACATCAGGGCTGCGCGTTCCCGACGATGAAGCACGCCGCCGCCATCAGCGCGCCTGCCCAGCGGTTCGAACGGAAACGGTCAAGCGGATTGGCAGGGTCCGACGGGTCGAGCGTCACCACCTGCCACACCAGATGCAGTGCCACCGGCAACAGCGCCATCACCGCCAGCGGATCGGGGCGATACAGCCAGATGCCGAGCGCCCACAGCCCGATGGTCGCCGCGTAAAAGCCTGCGATCCCGGCCCGGACACGCCCGCCCATGCGCAGCGCGGAGGATCGGATACCGACCAGCGCATCATCCTCCCGGTCCTGCAGCGCATAGATCGTGTCGTATCCGATCACCCACGCGACGCACCCGGCATATAGAGCGGCGATGGCGTCCCAATGCTGATTGCCGAACGCCGCTGCGCCCAGCTCGCTCCAGCCGACCAGCAAGCCCCAGTTGAACACCATGCCAAGCCACGCTTGCGGCCACCAAGTAATCCGCTTCATGAACGGATACGCCGCCACCAGCGCCAGACTGGCGAGCGCGACCAGTTGCGCCATCAATCGCAATTGCAGCAGCACGATGAGGCCGATCAGGCACAGCGTGATTAGCCAAACCCATGCAGCACGCTTGCTCACCCTGCCGCTTGCCACAGGCCGTGCGGCGGTGCGCGCAACCTGTCGGTCAAGATCGGCATCGACAATATCGTTGTAGACGCAGCCTGCCCCGCGCATCGCAATCGCTCCGAGAAGCAGCCATGCGAGCAATTGCCACTGCACCCCCGCGCCCGCCAGCCACACGCTGAACACGCACGGCCAGAACAACAGCCACCATCCGATGGGCCGGTCGAACCGGGCCAGCTGCGCAAGATCTCGCGGCAATTGCGGCAGGCGTTCGATCAGGCCGCGATGTTCGCTGTCGGGGACGACCTGGTCGGTCATGCGCTCTCCATTTCGCCCGCTCGCGCTGCCCGCCACCCGAACAGGGCGAGCACGAACATCACCGCATTGCCTGCAAAATCGAGCATTCCGATAGATGTCAGCACCCGCACTTCGTAATGAAAATACCAATTGAAAACAAAGAATGGCAACAGCACCAGCGCGAAAACCAGGAACGCCGTCGAGGTGAACCGCACGAAAAGAGCCATGATCCCAAAGACCATCGCCTGCGCCCCAAAGCCGGCCATGATGAAGCGCGTCAGGAACGTGTTCTCGCGGTACGCCTCGGTGATTGCGAGATCGATCACACTTCCCGGCGCGAACAAAGCCCAACCCCCAAGGATCAGGAACACGGTCGCTATGAGATATTGGGCCGTGCGCGGTGTCATAAGCATCCTCTAGCGGCACGTCGCTCGCTCGTCTAACCCGTTTGAATGGTATCTAAGCCCGCCTGGCCCCCGAAAAGCGCCCCGCGCCTGTTTGTCGAACCCTCTCTGGCCGCGGGCGTGCGGCTGGAGATCGAGGGCAATCCTGCGCATTACCTCGCCCGTGTGATGCGCGCCCAGCCCGGCGATGGGGTAATCCTGTGCGACAACCGGACCGGCGAATGGTCGGCGCGGGTGGTGGATGCGGGGAAACGCTCAGTCGCGCTCGAAGTGGTTGAGCGACTGCGCGAACGTGAGGACGTGCCCGATCTGTGGCTGTGCCCCGCGCTGATCAAGAAAGACCGGTTCGACATGGTGCTGGAAAAAGCGACAGAACTTGGCGTTGCGCGCATTCAACCGGTGCTGACCCGGCGGTGCGTTGCGGACAAGCTTAATCTGGACCGCGCCCGTACCATCACCATCGAAGCCGCCGAGCAATGCGCGCGCACCGCCCTGCCCGACCTTGGCGAGCCGGTAAAACTCGACGCGATGCTGCGCGACTGGCCGGACGGGCGCGCGCTGTTCTTTGCGGACGAAGAAGGGGGCGATCCCGCCGCCAGCGCTTTTGCCGCGCATGATGGCTCCGCCGCGATCCTGATCGGGCCCGAGGGCGGCTTTGACGATGCCGAGCGGACGGCAATCCGCGCGCATTCCGCTGCGCGCGCCATATCGCTTGGCCCCCGTATCCTGCGCGGGGAAACCGCCGCAATCGCCGCGTTGTCGGTGTGGATGGCGGTGGCGGGCGACTGGCCCTAGCAAAAAGGCTGACTTCACCCCCGACAAATCAGATTACGCTTTCCACCGCCCGTCCGCATGCCTAGGGGCAAACGCATGAGTACGCGCCAATCTTCCGACGCCGACGATCCCGTCATCGAATCCCTCGATCAACTGATCGAGCCGATGCGGAAAGGCGAAAAGCCCAAGGCCGACTGGCGGATCGGGACCGAGCATGAAAAGCTGGTTTACAAACGCAGCGATCGGCGCGCTCCGTCCTATGACGAGCCGTGCGGCATCCGCGACCTGTTGATGAGCCTCACCGAATTCGGGTTGGAACCGGTGGAGGAAGGCGGCAACGTCATCGCGATGAAGGGCGAGGATGGCGCGGTCAGCCTTGAACCGGCAGGCCAGCTGGAACTTTCAGGCGCGCCGCTGGAAAACCTGCATCAGACCTGCGCGGAAACCGGGCGCCACCTTGAACAGGTGAAGGCCATTGGGGATCGTTGCGGGGTCGGCTATCTGGGTCTGGGCATGTGGCCGGACAAAACCCGCGAAGAACTGCCGATCATGCCCAAGGGGCGGTATGCCATCATGATGCGGAACATGCCGCGCGTGGGCACAATGGGCCTCGACATGATGCTGCGGACCTGCACGATTCAGGTCAATCTCGATTATTCGTCCGAGGCGGACATGATCAGGAAATTTCGCGTCGGCCTTGCTCTGCAACCGCTGGCAACCGCGCTGTTTGCGAATTCGCCGTTTACTGAGGGCAAGCCCAACGGGTTCCTGTCCTATCGCAGCCATATCTGGTCAGATACCGATCCGCATCGCACTGGTATGTTGCCATTCGTGTTCGAGGATGGCTTTGGCTATGAACGCTGGGCACAATACATGCTGGATGTGCCGATGTATTTCGTCTTCCGCGACGGCAAGTATATCGACGCCGCCGGCCTCAGCTTTCGGGATTTTCTGGACGGCAAGCTTTCGGTGCTGCCCGGCGAACGCCCGACGCAAAGCGATTGGTGGGATCACCTTTCGACCGCCTTTCCCGAAGTGCGACTCAAAAGCTTTCTCGAAATGCGCGGCGCGGATGGCGGGCCATGGAGCCGGATCTGTGCTCTGCCCGCCTTCTGGGTCGGGCTGCTGTATGATCAGGGCGCGCTTGATGCGGCGTGGGAACTGGTCAAGGACTGGTCGATGGAAGAGCGCGAGCGGCTTCGCAATGAAGTGCCGCGTCTGGGTCTCGCCACAAAGTCACCGGGCGGCGGCACGTTGCAGGATCTGGCCCGCGAAGTGCTGAAAATCGCGCATGGCGGGCTGAAGGCGCGCGCGCGGCTGAATGCCAGCGGCGATAACGAAACCGGCTTTCTCGATACGCTGGATGAAATCGTCGCATCGGGCAAAGTCCCCGCCCAGCGCCTGCTCGATGCCTATTACGGCGAGTGGGGCGAGAACGTGGGCCACGTTTACAAATATTCGTTCTGATTACTCGGCAGGCTCGCCCAGCGGACCTGCCGGGGTGCCTGTAGCTTGCGCAGTGTGGCCGCGACTCAGCAGCCGTTTCTTCAATCTGCAAAGCGGCGCAGTGATCACGCCATTACGCTCCATCCAGTCGTAATACTCGCGGTATTTCGCGTCTTCGGACAACAAGTGCGCCTCTTCGGTGCGTGCGCGCCAGTAATAGATCGCGTTAACACACAACAGAAAGAACGTGTTGCGAATTGCATCCACGGGCGAACCGCTGGTGACCAGAAACGGCATCGCCGAGCACCACCAATACAGGTTCTTCGACAGATAGGCCGGGTGCCGGGTGTAGCGATACGGCCCGTTGGTGATGACCCCGCGATAGGTCAGGTTTGAAAACCGGATACCAAATATGAAAGTCGCCCACGCATAGATGGCGGTCAGCGCAACCAGCCACGCGGCCCACACCCATAACATCGGCTGATTGGCGCCAAGCCAGTGGTCCCACATCGCGGTGTTCTGTTCATAGCTCAGCACCTGATTATCGTTGCCAATCAAGCCCCACACGAATGGGGGGTAGCACAGCAGCGCCGCCAGCCAGCCGCCCAGAAACGGATTGCCCGACCGGATATGCGCATCCAGCGGCCGCAGCGTGACCAGATAGCCGACCGTACCGATCTGCACATCGATCATGAACAGCGCCGTGACCAAAAGTACGCCCAGTTCCACCGGATTGGAGAGGATCGCCGCCGGGTTCGCCTCGACGATATAGGAAAATCCGCCGGGGATGATGGAAATCATGAAGGCGCCAAAAAACCCCTTGATGATCCAGGCGCGCCAATGCTTCTTCACCTGTTCCGCATCGAACGGTTCGCGCCCAAACAACAGCGCGCCAAAATGCCAGGTCGCGTCTTTTTGATCGACCATGAACCGATCGATCCAGATGATGTAGGGAACAGACGCAATGACCAGCGGCACGAGGCAATAGCCCAGCACGCGCATGGCAAACGCATAATTGCCATCCCAATACCAGCGGCAGAGACAATACAGAGCGCCGATGATCGCCCACGTCGCCCACAAAGAACAGATCTTGACCGTGGCAACTGGCATCACATCGGCGATGGAGCGATGCAGGCTCCAGTCCAGCCCGGTGGAGGCACGCAGATGCACCCGGTCGACCAGCACCGACCATGCAGCCATCGGCCCGGCGGTGAACAGCATCGCGGTGAGCGCGGCGTAGGGGCCGGACAACACCTCACGCGGGCCTCCAAGGTCGAACGATACTGCGATGAGTGGATAGGACCGGCAAAACGTGATCCACACCACAAGTCCGATGAGCCCGCAAAGGCCGACGCCAGCGGAAACATCGCTTACAGGCGGCCCCTTTATGCGCGCGACTCGCACAGCATCGATGCTGGTGTTGCTCATCCCCCGGATATCTAGGGGGGAAGGGTTAATTCACAGCTTCCGTTCGGGTGCTGTCCCGCTTGCTGACAAGCCCTGCGCGCCAGATTAACGGTCTAGGCGACGCGGGCCCAAACCTCACTTCCAGGCGTGGATCCTGCCGCTATCATCGAGGATATAGAGGAACCCGTCCGCCACCACCGGCGACAGGCTGACCGGCGCATCCAGCTCTGCGAACAATTGCGAAGAGCCCTCGCCCGCGCTGACACGCCAGACTTCGCCGCGTGAACTTGCGACCCACAACTGGCCGCCTGCCAGAACCGGGCCGGTCCAGAAGATCGGGCCTTCCTTCTTCTTTTCCTTGCGGAATTCCTGCAACTGCGTGATCCAGCGCACGCGGCCCGTCGAACGGGCAATCGCCAGCAGGCGGGCATCATCGGTAATGGTAAAGATCCACTCGCCCGCAATTGCGGGGGTGGAAATGCCGGCGACGTTCAATTCCCAGATGCGCTGGCCGGTGACCAGTTCATAAGCCGCCATGCGCCCGCCCTGACCCAAAGCATAGACGCGACCGGAATCGATGATCGGATCGGCGTCGATATCGGTGAGCGAGCTGACCTGGGTGGAGATATTGGTGCGTGCCAGCGCATCGGACCAAAGCGTACGCCCGTTCTCATAACGATAGGCGGTAAGTTCTCCGCTGGAATAGCCCGCGATGATTGTGCCCTGCCCGGCGGCGGGCGCGGCAACGCCGAACACGCCCGATTGGGTTGTCGATCCGCTTTCATCCCACAACAGATCGCCATTGCGCTGATCCAGAGCGATGATCTGGTTGTCCTGCGTCATCACATAGATCTGGCCAAAGGCGATGGTGGGCGAACCGCGCAAGGGGCCTGCGGGCTTCACCTTCCAGATCAGCTCGCCAGTGTCCGCCTTCTTTGCCTTGACCTCGCCTGCGCCATTCGTGGCGTAAATGACGCCATTGTCATAGCTGACCCCGCCGCCAAATGCCGACGGGCGCAGGTCGGAACTCATATCATCGTTGTCGGCTGTCCAGAGCGTCTTCCCGGTCTTCTTGTCGAAGGCGTGAATCACGCCGTCTGTGCCTTCCACGAACAGCGTGTTGCTGCCAATCACGGGAGACGCAGCAAGTCGCTGGCGGTTGGACGACCCGGAGATCTGTGCCGTCCAGACCTTGGTCGGGTTTTCAGCCAGCGCAAGGTGGCCGTAGGATTTGTCCGCCGAACCGCCAACCTGCGACCATTCGGTGTTGGCGATCGGCGGCGGCAGAACCACCGAGACCCCGGCCAGCGCCGGATCGACTTCAGTGCCGGTTTCGATCTTTGACAGGATCGAAACGCGCTCGCCAACGGTGGGTGTTGTTTTCTTGCCGCCCTTGAACAGCCCACCACCAGCACACCCGGTCAATGCCAGGGCGCAAACCCCGGAAATCAATGTGCCGCGAGCGGCCCGGTTGAGCGCATTCATGGTAATCATCATCGGTAAGTATCCCGTTCGGAATCTGTGCTATTGCGCGGCTGGCGGCGCGGGAGGAGCGGGTGCGGGCGGAGGAGCTGCCGTCGGATCCAAAGCGGGCCGAGCGCGATCGATCCCCTCATCCTCCAGCAGCTTTTCAACATCCTCGACCGCGTCGATGCCCAGCAGGCCCGACATCTGGCGCGCGCGTGAACGCAGGCTTTCAGGCAGGTCTTCATCCTTGGCAATGGCAGCGAACAGCGAGCCCGCTTCCTTGCGATTGCCCGCTTCGAGATGGGCGATCGCGGTGAGTTCACCTGCGCTGCCGAAAAAGGCGTTGCCCGGCACCGCAATATCTTTCAGCCGGGCGATCACATCGGCAGGCTTGCGGTCGTCAAAATTGGTCGCAACCTCGCGGATGCGCGCCAGATCGCGCAACGCGGGAGGCGCGTTTTCGTCGGCTGCGATCAAGGCATACAGCTCCACCGCGCGCGCCATCTGGCCCTGTTCCAGTGAAGCTGCGGCCTGGAGGAAGCGCGCCGAAGTGCGCACGCCGGGCGTGTCGGAATCGAGCAAGGGATCGGTGCGCTTTTTCACCTCGGCAAAGTCTTCGGCCTGTGCGTAATCGAGCACGCCAACCAATTGCTCGGAATCCGTTGCAAGGCCGCTTTCGACCTGCGAATCCCACAGCAGATAACCGCCCAGAGCCAACAGCATGGCCACCACTCCTGCGATCAGGATGGTGCCGTACTTTCTGAAGAATTGCACCGTATCGTCTTGCCGCACAGCGTCATCGATTTCACGGATGACGACTTCGTCCTCAGCGGTCAGTTTGCGGTCATCCTGATCGCCGCCGCCAGATTGGCCAGTCTTGGTTGGAGTAAGCGCCACAGGAGCTCGTTTTCCTCGTTCGTTTTCAGGGTCGGTTTCTTGGTTTTCAGAGCGCGGCCTTAATGCCTGCTCTGTCAGTGTGCAATGGCAGGCAATCGAATGGTCACCGCCGCAATTGCCGCCCAGCACTTGAACGCGGGGTTAAGCGGCAGTGCAATCGTCCAGCGCGCCAATTGCCGCTCACAATTCTCGGCCCATCGCGCCAGCGTACAGGGCGCGATATCGCTCGATCATCTGCGCCTCATCATAATGTTCGCGCACCCGCGCCTTGTTGGCCGCGCCGATGGCCTTGCGTTCTTGCGGATCATTGGCCAGTTGCCCGAGCGATGCGGCGAGTGCTGCGATGTCGCCCGGTGGAGAGATGTAGGCCGCGTTCTCGATCGCCACCATTGCGCGGATGTCGCCCACATCGGGCGCGGCGATCGGCAGCCCGGCAGCCATCGCCTCCGCCACCGATAGCGGGAATTGTTCGCTTTGCGATGACAGCGCAAAGATATCGAACAGGCCAATCACGCTTGCCGGATCGCTGATCGCGCCGGGCAAGTGGACGCGATGGGCGATATCGCGCGTGACAGCGGCTTCGCGGATCGCTGATTGCTGCGGCCCTTCGCCCAGGATCACCAGCTGCCATTCTTCGGGGAGGTTGCTGAACGCTTCGACCAGATGCGGCAATTGCTTGACCGGGCGCAGGCCGGCAAGCGTCCCGACCCAGCGTTCGCCCTTGCGCTTGACCACCCGCAAGGCGCCAGGCCTGGGCGGTTTGGCAAACGCTTTTGTATCGATACCATTGGGGATGCGGACGACGCGGGCGCGCGGCTGTTTCCACGTGTTGATCGCGATGCGCTCCAGCCCCGTGCTCGGCACTACCAGTGATGATGCCCGGCCCAGCGCGATGCGGCGATACCAGTTGCGGGTGAGCTTCAGTTCGTTCGCCTCATCCTCGTTAAATCCGTCCTCATGATGGATCAGCGGCGGCAGCCCGAATTGCGCGGCAAACACGGTGTGCGCCATCACCACGTCCATCGCCCCCCAATTGTAGGTCAGGATCAGGTCAAAGCCGCGCAAGGCTTGTGCAATTGCGACCAGCCGACCGGCAGTGGGGCGCCCGGTGAGACGGGGAAAATCGCGTGGAAAGGTTGCCTTGATTCCGCGATCAAGCAATTCGCGCGCGCCCATCTGATCGGGCATCGCGGAAACTATGGTGTGATCCAGCTTACAACCAAAGGCGTTCATCAGCCGCACCGCGCGCCGTTCCTTGCCGCCCGCAGCAAAGGTCGAATGGCAGTGCAGAATGCGGGGCACGTTACCGGGCGTCTTGCCCGCAGGCGGTTTCATGGCAGGCTTGCAAGCAGCGCGTCAATTGCGGTGCGCGATTCGGGTTCGTCCAGCGTCGGCGCATGGCCTACGCGCGGGACGGTCACGGCGCGCATGGCCGGGTTGTGCCGCCCCATCTGCTCAACCGTTTCGGGCGAGAGCAGGTCCGAAATCTCACCGCGCAACAACACCATCGGCACATTGCGCAAGGCATCGAATGCGGGCCACAAATTGGCAGGCGCAGCGTTGCCCGGCTGTGCAAACGGTTCTGCAATCGCCATGTCGTAATCGTAGCTGATGCGCCCATTCTGGCACACCACCAGCGTGCGCTTTGCCACTTCCAGCCATTGGTCGAGGTCATAATCGGGAAACGCCGCGCCATGCACCGCCGAGATCGAGCGCGCGGCATGAATCCAGGTCGGGTAACTGCGCCCCTGCCCGACATAGCCGCCGATCCGCTCCAACCCGCCAACGTCGATCACCGGACCGATATCGTTCATCACCACACCCACCAGCCGCTCCGGCTGTGCCGCCGCCAGCAGCATGGTCATGAGCCCGCCCATAGAGGTGCCGACCGAAATGAACCGCTCAATGCCAAGCTCGCCAAGCAGCAATTCGACATCGGCAACGTATTGTTTGGGATTGTAAGTGCTAGATTCGGGCGCATAGTCGCTTTGGCCCCGGCCGCGCATTTCCGGCACGATCACACGCCGCCCGCCATTCGCGATATGGTTTGCCAGCGTTGCAAAATCGCGTGAATTGCGGGTCAGGCCGTGGAGGCATACGACGGGAGTGCGAGCAGCCGCACCCTCGCCACCGGGATAATCGCGATAATACAGCTCCAACCCATCGGCGCTGATCCAGCGCTTTTCTTCATAGCTGTTGGCCATTTACGCCCCTGTCATTCTTGTGTCCGTCTGCGCGCAAATCCATGCGCAGCGCATCTCGCCGCTTGCAAGCATCATTTGCGCCGCCCACTATCGCCGGATGGACGCCAAACCGCAACCGGGCAGCTATCGCCCCGATCCCGCAATCAGACAGGTCGCAGACTGGCTGGGATCGCCTGTCGCTGCTGCCGACTTTCCCGAAACGCACATCCGCTTTCGCAACGATCGCGCCGCAGCGACCGTCGGGCTGGAGCAATTGAGCGATGAGGAATGGGCGCGCCATTTTGGCCGGTTCGCAGCCCTGCCCGATAACCTGCCCCAGCCGCTCGCGCTGAAATATCACGGGCATCAGTTCCGGGTCTACAATCCTGAAATCGGCGATGGCCGCGGGTTCCTGTTTGCGCAGATGCGCGCAGCCGATGACCGGCTGATGGATCTGGGGACCAAGGGTTCCGGCCAGACGCCCTACAGCCGCAGCGGTGACGGGCGGCTGACACTGAAAGGCGCGGTGCGCGAGATTCTGGCGACCGAAATGCTCGAAGCTTTGGGGGTCAACACCTCCAGGACATTCAGCGTGATCGAGACGGGCGAAGAGCTGCATCGGCAGGACGAACCAAGCCCTGCGCGATCGGCTGTAATGGTGCGGCTGAGCCACTCGCATATTCGCATCGGCACGTTCCAGCGGCTGCTCGCGCTGGAGGAGGCAGACCACATGGCGGCGCTGGTCGACTATTGCCTCACGCAATTTCCCGGACCGCTGCCTCCCGCCGATGCTCCGGGGCGCGACGAGCCAGCGGTCGCCCTGATGCATCACGTGGTCGAACGCATGGCCGATCTGGCAGCAAGTTACATGGTCGCAGGCTTCGTCCACGGAGTTCTGAATACCGATAACATGAACGTCACCGGCGAAAGTTTCGACTATGGCCCCTGGCGTTGGCTGCCGACCTGGGATCCAGCGTTTACCGCCGCCTATTTCGATCACAGCGGCCTGTATGCCTTTGGCCGCCAGCCAGAGTCATTGCACTGGAATTGCGGGCAGTTGGCGGTCAGCCTGCGCCTGCTGGCAGACAGCGCCCCACTGGTGGCCGCGCTGGAGCGGTTCGGCCCGCTTTACATGGAGGCCATCGCGCGCCGATGGTGCTGGCGGCTGGGAGTGGAGCCGCGCGGGATCGAGGCAGATACGCAGATGATCTCGACCTGCGAGAAGGTGATGCGGGAACAGCAGATCGGGCCGGACGCGCTCTTCTTCGCGCATCGCGGGGGGCGTGCGCTGGAGACGGCACCGGCTCTGCTCGCAGAGGCGCTCGCACAATACCTGCCTGTCGCCTCGCCACACGAATACTGGGCAGACGCACAGCCGCAAACCATGCTGATCGAGGAGGTCGAGGCGATCTGGTCTGCAGTTGAGACGCATGACGACTGGGCGCCGCTGGAGGCAAAGATATCTGCCTTGAGGCGTATGGGGTCAGCGCACGGCAAACCGCCCACCCCAGCAGGGCACGCGCGATCTGGCGAGCCGCCATCGCACTAAGGATTTTCCTTCCGTTTACACACACCGCCAATTAGGACATGTCTGCTAACGCGCTGAAAGGTGGCGATCCGGTCTGCGCCTTTGCTCCATTGTTTGACACCGCTTGCGCATCGATCCGCGCCATGAAGAGTTTGCACTGCCTTGACTGACACGACGCTGATTTCCTACGCCCCGGCCACCGGCGAAGAATTATGGCGCGGCGAACACAGCGATGTTGCCGAGGCCGTCAGCCGCGCGCGCAAGGCGTGGCCTTCATGGGCGGCGACGGCGCTGGGCGTGCGGATCGAAACCACGCGCCGCTTCGCCAACGAAGTGCGCAAGCGTGCCGACGATTTTGCTCACCTGATTGCGAACGAAGCGGGCAAGCCCCTGTGGGAAGCGCGCACCGAAATTGACGCGGTGATCAACAAGGTGGATATCTCGGTAAGCGCCTATGCCGAACGTACCGGCAAGAAAAAGTTCGACAGCGCATTGCTGGGAACGTCCGCCGTACGGCACAAACCGCACGGCGTGATGGCGGTCCTTGGCCCTTACAATTTCCCCGCGCATCTGCCAAACGGCCACATCATTCCTGCGCTGATCGCGGGCAATGTAATCCTGTTCAAGCCTTCGGAAAAAACCCCGGCAACGGGCGAAATGCTGGTCACCTGCCTGATGGCGGCGGGCCTTCCCGAGGATGTGGTGCAACTGGTGATCGGCGGACCTGCGGAGGGCAAGGCCCTGGTCGCGCATCCGGGCGTAGATGGCGTGCTGTTCACGGGATCTGCGCAGGCCGGGATCGCGATCAACCGGACGCTTGCCGCCAATCCTGGCAAGATGGTTGCGCTGGAGATGGGCGGCAACAACCCGATGGTCGTGATCGACACGCCCAAGCTCGCCGATGCGGCCGTGCTGATTGTGCAAAGCGCCTTTACCACCGCCGGGCAACGCTGCACTGCCGCGCGCCGGCTGATCGTGAAGGACAGCATCTACGATGATCTGATGAATGAGCTGGTGCCGCTGACGCGCAAGCTCATCGTCGGCGATCCGCTGGCCGAACCACAGCCTTTCATGGGTCCGGTGATTGACAATGAAACCGCAGACCGCCTCAATGAAAGCTTCGTCACGCTGGTGACCGCAGGGGGAAAGGCGCTGGCGCCGATGCGCCGCACTGATCCCGACCGACCGTTTCTGACCCCCGGCATTATCGACACCACCGCGATACCCGATCGGCCCGATATCGAGCTGTTTGGTCCGATCCTGCAAGTGATCCGGGTGCCCGATCTGGATGCCGGGATAACCGAGGCTAATAACACCCGGTTTGGCCTGTCAGCCTCACTGATCGGGGGATCGCCTGACGATTATGGGCGGTTCTGGGCCAATATCCGGGCCGGTATCATAAACTGGAACCAGCCGACAAATGGCGCTTCGTCATCGGCACCCTTCGGCGGGATTGGCCTGTCGGGCAACCACCGTCCAGCCGCGTTCTATGCAGCGGATTATTGCGCCTATCCAGTGGCGAGCACCGAGATGGAACAGCCGCGCGCGACTATCAGCGTCGGTCTGAAGGAATAGGGCACAACGCAATCGCCATCAGCGTCGCGTCCACGTAATCACATCAATCGCACTCAAATTGCCCGCTGTCCTGCGGGCATAGACCTGCAAGTTCGTGCCCCGGCGCTCGGCGATCAGGCTGGCTTCGGGTGTGGTGAAATAGGCTGGCGTCAGCTTTGCACGCTGAGCCATCGTGTAGTGGTATTGCAGCGCATCCTCGATCGAAACCGGCGTGGTATAGCGCACGATGCGCAGCGAGCAGTCAGGCTGATCGACCGCCGCAGCCAGCCGGACCATTCCGTGTGGCATGACACGCGCGACAAGGGGTAGCGTGGCCGCATAGGCAAACCCGCCCGCAATGTCCTTGCGACATTGCATCGGCGCATCGATCGCACTTAGCACTGCCTCCACCCCATACGCCTGATCGAGCGTCGCCGGGCCTGCTCCGTCCTGCGGTGCAGGCAGATCGCGGATTGACCCCGTTTCTAGCAGTTGCAGACGGGCCGTCTCGCGCGCCCGGCTCGCCTCCTCCTCGGTCGCCTTGAACGATGGGAGCGCGTGGTCATACCCGATTGTGATCGCAGCATTGGCCTCGTTCGCATAGGCAAGGTCGGGATCGACCATCAGCGGATCATTCAGCGCACGGGCGAGATAGGGGTCGACATCGTTGACGGGTGAAGCCGTGTTCTCCGCTTGCCTGCCACCGCACGCGGCAAGGGCAACCACGGCGACAGGCAGCACAAGGAGAAGGCAGGCTTTCATAACCCCCGGCTGTGCCACAGCATGGTTAAGAAATCCGACATCGCGCAGATCTCCAGATGCGAAAACGCCCCCATCCCGCAAACGGGATGAAGGCGCTTTCCGCGGCTGGTGGGAGCCGCGCCGGGACCATCGGTGGAAATGGTCCAAGTTGATGAAACAGATGCGGCAGCGGTGGTGTTAACATACCCCGAAGCGCGATATCATTCATTTATACCGCATGTTTTCTGAATAAGCATGAAGCGGGTCTGACAGCCATCGTTCAGCTTTAGACTCTCTTACATGAACGGCGCGGCCATGCTTGCTCCGCCCGATCCATGCGCCTACCGCGCTCACACCATGACCAATGCGACGCCCGAATCCCCTGCACATCCATCGGGCCTTCCGCCCGCGCTGGCGGCGTATCTTATCTGGGGTTTCCTCCCGCTCTACCTGTTGCTGGTGAAGAGCGTTCCGGCGTTCGAATTCGTCGGCTGGCGCATTATCTGGACGCTTCCGCTGTGCCTCGTCATCGTCGCGGTGCGCCGCCAGTTTGGTGAGATCCGTGCCGCCTTTTCCAGCCCGCGCGCAATGATCATGCTGTTGGCCAGCGCCATGCTGATCGCGGCCAACTGGTTCGTGTATATCTGGGCGATTAACGCGGGCCATGTCTATGCCACCAGTCTGGGGTATTATCTCAACCCGCTGCTCAACGTGTTGCTGGGCACGGCGTTTCTCGGAGAGAAGCTATCGAAATGGCAGTGGATCGCAGTCGCCATTGCCGCCCTGGCAGTGGCGCTGTTGGCAGCGGGCGCGTTGACGACGCTCTGGATCAGTCTCAGCCTCGCCCTCAGCTTTGGCCTGTATGGCATTGTGCGCAAACAGGTTTCCGTCGGCGCCCTGCCCGGCCTCACGATTGAGAGCGCGATCCTGTTGCTGCCCGCCTGCGCAATTGCCGCATATTACGCAATGAGCCCGCAAGGCACGGCCTTCGGCAACGACGTCACCCTGAGCGCGCTGATCATGTTTTCGGGCGTGTTGACGGCGGTGCCGCTGCTGATGTTCGCGATTGCAGCGCGGCGGATGGAGTATTCGACACTGGGTTTTATCCAGTATCTTGCACCCACGATCGTGTTCGTACTGGGCCTGACCGTATTTGGCGAGCAATTGAAACCGGCGCAGCTGGGCAGTTTCATCCTGATCTGGATTGCGGTCGCGATCTTTGCCGCTGACCTGTGGGCGCGATCCCGCCGGGCAAAGCGCGCCGCCCTGCCCGCCTGAGACTGCCCGCCTAAAACTGGGCCGCTCTAATCCGCCATTCGCCAGCCAAGCGTCTGCCCGGCATGGAACGGGACGATCTCCTCGCCCACCAGTTCCAGCGCATCGGGCACAGAGAACGGCACGCGTTCCAGCGTTACCGTCTCCTCGTTAGCTGGCAGACCATAGAACGCCGGACCGTGGAGCGAGGCGAACCCTTCAAACCGGTCCAGCGCATTCTCCGCATCGAACACCGCGAGATAGCTTTCCAGCGCATAGGGCGCGTTGAAGATGCCAGCGCACCCGCACGCGCTTTCCTTGGCAGGGCGCAGATGCGGGGCGCTGTCCGTGCCGAGGAAAAAACGCGCAGATCCCGATGTTGCCGCGCGGCGCAGCGCCAGGCGATGCACCTCCCGCTTGGCCACAGGCAGGCAATAATTGTGCGGCTGGATACCGCCGACCAGCATGGCGTTGCGGTTGATGTGGAGGTGCTGAGGCGTGATCGTCGCTGCCACGCCTTCGCGCGCGCCCTCGACAAAGGCAACCGCATCGGCGGTGGTGATGTGTTCGAACACTACTTTCAGGCGCGGGAAGGTCGCGACGATGGCCTTAAGGTGGCGTTCGATAAACTCCGCCTCGCGGTCGAAAACGTCGATATCATGATCGGTCACCTCGCCGTGGATACACAGCACGATGCCCTCGGCTTCCATCCGTTCAAGCACCGGATAAATCCGCTCCACATCGCTCACCCCGTGGGCGGAGTTCGTGGTTGCGTTGGCGGGATACAGCTTTGCCGCCGTGAACACGCCCTCGCCCGCGCCGCGCGCCAGATCATCGGCATCGGTGGTATCGGTGAGATAGCACGTCATAAGCGGCTCGAACGTCATTCCATCCGGCACGGCGGCGCGGATGCGGTCGCGGTAGGCGACGGCCAGCGCGGTCGTCGTCACCGGGGGCGAGAGATTGGGCATTACAATCGCGCGGGCGAACTGGCGCGCGGTATGCGGCACCACTTCGCGCATGATGTCGCCATCACGAAAATGCAGGTGCCAGTCATCGGGGCGGCGGATAGTGATCGCGTCGGTCATGCAACGGTTCCTAGGCGCGCTTGCGGGGGCTTTCCAGTGCGATGGTGCGCGCCTACACGCACTCGCCTGCTTAAAAGAACCGGGGCCTCATGAATAAAATCGGATTTCTTGCTTGCGAAACCACGGTTCCCGGTGCCGGAGAGCGCCGTGGAGATGCGTTTGAGCACGATCTGATGGTCGCCGCGCTGGAACCATCGTTTGCCAGCGCCGGGCTGGGGCTGTGCGTGATCGACTGGGAGGCGCCGCTGGAGGACTTTGACGACATCGCGCTGATGATGCTGGGCACAGCGTGGAATTATCAGGACAAGGCCGACGCTTTCCTTGCCCGGCTGGAGGCGCTGGCTGCGCGCGGGATCACAGTGTGCAATCCGCCGGACCTTGTCCGCTGGAACCTGACCAAGACGTACCTGCAAACGCTCGAGGGTGCAGGCGCACGCACCATCCCGACGCTGTGGCTGGACCGGGTGGACGCCGCCGCAGCCAAGGCGGCGATGGACGACTTGACCTGTGATCGGCTGGTGGTGAAACGGCAGGTCGGCGCGGGCGCGCAGGGGCAGGAATTGCTGGAGCGAGGCGCGATTTCCCCGGATTGGCGCTACGATCACCCGGCCATGCTGCAACCCTTCCTGCCCGCCATTGTCGAGGAGGGTGAACTGAGCTTCGTCTTCATTGAAGGCACACTCAGCCACACTTTGCGCAAACGCCCAGCGACCGGCGATTATCGCATCCAGTCGCTGTATGGCGGACGCGAGGAAGTGCACGAGCCGGCCGCAGGCGAAGCGGCAGCGGCGCATGCGATCATGGCAGCATTACCTTTCCCTACGCCGCTATACGCCCGGATCGATATGCTGCGGATGCCCGATGGTGCGCTGGCAGTTATGGAAGCGGAGTTGATCGAACCCTATCTCTACCCGGAACAGGGGCCAATGCTGGGCGAGCGTCTGGCCACAGCGATTGCGAACAGGATCTGATGATGACGAACACCCTCCTACAATCCCGCGCCGTAGTGCGCCTGTCCCCGCGCGATCCGGCGGAAGATGTGTGCGCATTCCTGCAAGGGCTGGTGACCAACGATGTGTCGGGCGCGCTGCCGGTCTATGCCGCGTTGTTATCTGCGCAGGGCAAGGCGATGTTCGATTTCCTGGTATGGGAGGGAGAAGCGGGCGCGATCCTGCTCGATTGCGAGGCCGATGTGGCGGATGATCTGGCGAAGCGCCTGTCGCTCTATCGCCTGCGCCGCGCGATCGACATCGCGCGTGACGATTCGCTGGCAGTGCATTGGAGCACCGATCCGCAGCCGGGCGCACTGCCCGATCCGCGCCTGCCCGCGCTGGGATATCGCTGGCTCGCCGAACCTTCGGGCGTGTCCGCAGATGCTGCATATCTGGCGCATCGCCTGTCGCTGGGCGTGCCAGAAGGTCACGCGGAACTGGGCGACATCCTGTGGCTGGAAACCAATGCGGTGGAGCTGCACGGCGTCAGCTTCGAAAAGGGCTGCTATGTCGGGCAGGAGAACACCGCACGCATGAACTGGCGACAAAAGGTCAACCGAAGGCTGGTCGTCGTCCCGCTTTCGGCCTCGGATGAACAGCGCCGCCGTGCTGCCTATCCCGAACTCGGGCTTGCGGTCGATCATTTGCGCGTGGCGGACCTTGACCCTGCAAGCCTGCCGCAATGGCAGCGCACAGGCGTTGCGGAGTAGCGCGTCAGGTTGCTTCTTGCAGGTGTAGCGACGCCTCAAGCATGTCCTGAGCCCGCTGGCGCGCGGTATCGCGCGGCAGGCCCAGCGAATTCGCCAGCGCCGCCCCGATCAGCGCATCGCCCAGCGCCAGCAGCACCAGATTGAGCGTATCGCGATGGACCGTTTGATCCTCGCCCGAATGGTCCGCCTCATCGGGGGCAATTTCATCGACCAGATCGTGAATTGTGGCGATGATCGGCGCCAGCGCGTCTTCATTGCCCGTGAGCAGCATCCAGCTGGTGAGCGCGCCCGCGCCCTCCCGGTCGAACGCATCAAACGCAAGGTCCACAACCTCGCGCGCTGATCCCAGCCCGGCACGGCTGGCGCGCACCGCATCGATGATCGTCTCGCATACCGTCCGGGCGAGGTGTTCGGCCAGCGCCTTTTGCAGGCCTGATGCAGATCCGAAGTGGTGCAGCAGGTTGGCGTGGGTGCGCCCGATCCGCGTCGCCACCGCTTTAAGCGTAACCGATTGCGGCCCCGTCTCGATTAACAAGGCGCGGGCGGCCTGAAGTGCGGAGTTGCGAGATTCTTCAGGGGTCAGACGTTTGCGAATGTTCATTGTCTGCGAGCTCTAGGTGAGAATGCGGGACCGAACAAGCAACCGCTCGCTTTGTCCCGCATCGCAAGCCCTTGCAGGTTCAAGCAGCGTGTCGCTCCGTGTCTGCGGATGGATCGGGCGGACAGTGCATTGCCGCTGCAAGATTCAGCGCGTATTCGTGCGTCAGCGCAGTCTGCCCCCGCCCGCATGAATGGCGCATCAGCGAACGGCCGGTCGGCTCGAACCCCAGCTTTACCAGCACCCGGCCGCAGGCAGGATTATCATAGAAATGCGAGGCGACCGCACGCGGATGGCCCAGCGCGCGCGCGATTTCCAGCACGGCACGGCCCGCTTCGGTGGCAAAGCCCTGCCCCCAATAAGGCCGCGCGATCCAGTATCCCAGCTCCACCGCACCGGGCGCATCGTCAGCTGGATCGATGCCGATGCAGCCGATCACCTCGGCATCGGCCGCGCGCGTGATGACAAAGCGCGGTTCGCGCGGCGAGGTGGGCAGCGCGGCGAACCGGCGCGCATCATCTTCGCAATAGGGCCACGGAGCGCGGGCGAGATTGCGCACCACGCCCTCGTCAGCGATGCCGCCGAGTATGCCGCGCCAATCCTCCGGCCACACGGGCCGCAAGAGCAATCTTGCACTGCGATGAAACATATCTCGCTCCTCTCTTGCCCTGCATCCGGCACATGGCCGCGATGCGTGACATTTTCATGGCCGCGCCCGGGAAAAGCGCGCCGAAACGAGGGAGAAATGCGAAGAGGGAGACGGCTCCCCCGGCTGGCGGGGTGGCCTGTCTCCCTCTTGAACGCCGATATGAAATTATCGGCTCAGGACCCTCCCGCGTGGGACGATCCTGTCAATGAATCGTCCGGTTATTCGGCGGCTTGCGCAATCGTGTCTACCGACACATATTTGCGGCCTAGCTTGCCCTTGTGGAATCGGACTACGCCCTGGCCCAGTGCGAACAGGGTGTGGTCCTTGCCGATGCCAACATTAGTGCCCGGATAGAACTTGGTCCCGCGCTGACGCACGAGGATATTGCCGCCAATCACGTCCTGACCGCCGAACTTTTTCACACCAAGGCGACGACCCGCTGAGTCGCGACCGTTACGCGATGAACCGCCTGCTTTTTTATGTGCCATGGTTCTTTGTCCTTACTTCTCTTCGTCGGCCTTGGGCGCTGCTTTTTTGGCCGGAGCCTTCTTTGCAGGTGCCTTCTTGGCCGGTGATTTGTCCGTTGCGGGAGCGGCTTCTGCCTTCTTGGCGGGAGCGGCCTTCTTCGCGGGCGCAGCCTTGGCTTCGGTCTTGGGCGCGCCTTCGGTCTTGGCAGCGCTGTCGGCTTCCGTCTTCGGCGCAGCTTCCTTCTTCGGAGCAGCCTTTTTCGCACCCTCGGTGCCGACATCGGTAATGCGCAGCAGCGTCATGTGCTGACGATGGCCCGCCTTGCGGCGATAGTTGTGACGGCGACGCTTCTTGAAAACGACGACCTTTTCACTTTTGGCCTGCGCGATGATTTCCGCCGAAACGGTAACGCTCGAGGCATCTGCCATCGAATCGCCTTCACCCGCCAGCAGGATATCGCCCAGCGTGACCGTGTCACCGGCTTCTCCGGCGAGCTTTTCAACGGCAATCTTGTCTCCGGCGGCAACTCGATACTGCTTGCCGCCTGTGCGCACTATCGCGAACATGGCTATAAACTCTCAATCTTGTGCTGTGCCCGACCCGTTGCGAGATGACCCCGCCTGACCGAACGGCAATGCGGCGCTGACGCGAAATCAGCCCCGGAAAGAACGGTGCCGTTAAGGGAACAAGGCGAGCAAGTCAACGGTCAAGCGGCGTGAAAAATGCGCCTGCCGACACAAACCGGGCCAAACACCGGTGCCACAAGACTGGTGCCAAAGGACCGGGCAAAAATTGGCGCGCGCCAAACCGATGCCCAAACCGTTGGACGCCGACAAGAATCTTTGCCACTCGTCCCCGTGATGATAACACGTTGCGGGATCATGGCTTGTCTTTCACGCTCTGCTGCACTGCGGCCCTCTGCCCTTGCGGGCCTCTCACTGGCGCTGCTGAGCGGGTGCGCGGCCGCTTCGACCGAGTTTCCGCCCTTCACTGTGCCCACAAGTGAAGGAGATGCAGGCCGCGTATCGGTGCAGTTTCCCGGAATAACCGTAACGCAGCCCGTCGATCCGGCGACCGTCGCCCAAGCATTGCCGCAGGATCTGGATGCGGCGCTGTCCGCGATCAGTGCACGTGCAGACCGCGCGACGCAGGCATTTTCGACCAAGGCCGGGGCCGTCAGGGCGCTGGCCGAAGCGGCGCGCGGCGCGAGTGTTACTTCCGACAGCTGGGCCAGTGCGCAGGTGCGCCTGGCCGACCTTACCTCTCATCACAGCGATGCGCATCTGGCACTGGCTGATCTCGATCTGCTGGCCGCGCAGGCGCAGATCACGGTCGCCGAGGCAGACAAGAGCGCCGCGATTGCCGAAGTTCAGGGCCGGATCGCCGCAACCCTGATTGAACAGGACCTCCTGCTTGCCGCGATCGCCGCGCGGCTGGATCGCTGAGACCTCGCTGCATGGCAGACGCCCAGCTTACCTGCGACGAATGCCCGGTCAGGGAAACCGCGGCCTGTGCTGTGCTGACCCATGAAGAGCGCGTCGCGATGGCCGCAGCAGGGCGCACGCGAGTGCTCGAACGCGGAGAAATGCTGTTCGCCGCCGGGGACGAGGAAGCCGCCTGCGCCACGCTGGTGGATGGCGCGCTGAAGGTTTCGGCAATCGACAAGGATGGCAACGAACAGATCCTGGCGCTGGTGCATCCGGCGGGCTTCATCGGCGAATTGTTCGCGCCGTTTGCGCATCACGATGTAGTCGCATTGACGCAAAGCCGCCTGTGCACATTCTCGCGCCGGGATATCGAGGCCGCAATCGAAAGCTATCCCGCGCTCGCCCGCGCTTTGCTGCGCCGCAGCCAGGAAGACCTGCTGGCGACGCGCGCGCTGCTCGAACTCACCGGTAATGCCTCCGCAGAAATGCGTTTGGCGGCGTTGCTCCACGGTTTTGCGGTGTCCGCCAGCCAGTCATCCTGCCACGCGGCTGCGCATTTCGAATTGCCACTGACGCGCGGCGAGATTGCCAATATGCTGGGCCTGACGATTGAAACGGTTAGCCGCAAGCTGGGCGAAATCGAGTCGGCGGGCGTAATTGCGCGTACTGGAAAGCGCGGCATCGATGTGCTCGATCCCGCGCTTCTGGCAGCGCTTGCAGGCCGCTGAGACAAGGTTTCGCGTCAGGTGACGATTGCGGCGATGATCGCGACCGCGCAGCCCCACACCACGATCAGAACCGGCAGGATCAGCATCTGGACCACCGCATCGCGCGCGGTGCAGGGGCCGGTGTTGGTTGTGACGCCCATCCGCGCAAAAGTACCGGGATCAAGCGGGCGGCTAACGTTACCTTTCAGCCGGGTCCATATGGTCGGAACGCCAAAGCCAGCGGCTATGAACACTGCAAAGATCGCCATCGGGATCGCCAGCATCGGCGCGGCAAACGTCATCCAGGTGATTGCGAGAAACGCGAGATAGCAGCCGACCGTCGCGACATAGAGCGCGGTGGGCAATTCGAAATTGCGGTCCGTATCGACCTGATTGCGCGGCGCGTCGGTGGTGGCCGCATCCTTTGCGGGCGCGGGTACAACGCGGGCTTCGCCGCGCGCGATCTTGTCATGGACCAATTTGCTCATCATTCGTCTCCTTTGTCAGAAGACGGATTAAGACCAGCCGGCGCCAATTGCCTTGATCTGGATCAAACCGGGTTCATTTCCAGCGAGAAATATCCGCGTGGTCCTGCGCGCGCGGTTCGATCCAGTGCCATTCGCCGGCTCGTTTCTCGCGTTTCCAGAACCACGCCGCGCTTTTGAGATGATCCATGCAGAAATCGACCGCGTCGATAGCGTCGCGCCTGTGCCGTGCCGCGGCGCTGACGCAGACGATGGGCTCACCCGGCCGCATCACGCCGACACGGTGCACCATCAGCAGCCCCATCAGATCGAACCGGGCAAAGGCGCTGTCGGCAAGGGAGTGCATTCCGGGCAGGGTGAGCGGTTCGTAATGGGTCAGCTCCAGCGCTTTGACATCGTCATGATCAGAGCGCACTTCGCCAACGAATGTGCACACGCCGCCCAGCCCCGGATTGGCTTGCGTGAACGAACCAATCAGCGTGCCGGGTGTGAACATCGCATCAAGCAGGCGGATATCGCGCACCCGTTCAGCCTCCGCTGACCGGCGGGAGCAGAGCCACCTCGTCCCCGTCCCGCGCAATCAGTGCAGACTTATCGCTAATCACCGTGCCGTTGACCGCAACCAGGGTACGCTCTTCCTTGGCAGCCTGCGAGATCTGGGGATTAACGTGATTGCGAAGCACCTCGATCAAGTCTGGCCAATCGAGTTCGCCCGAGCTTGAGGCAAACTGCGATTCGCTCCGCTGCGCAACATCGGCCAGCTTGCCCAGATAAACGACCCGGATCATCCGCCGGTCAGCGACATGTGCCGCGCCTGCGCGGGGTCTGCGCCTCGCGCGTCCATGCGGAAATGGTGTTTCTCCGGCTTGATCGCGAGTGCGCGGTTCAGCCCTTGCGCCAGCTGCCCGTCAGGATCATCCGACCTCAGCGCAGCGCGCAGATCGACCTGCTCCGACCCGCCAAGGCAGGGATAAAGCTGTCCTGTCGCCGTCACGCGGAGGCGGTTGCAGCCCTCGCAGAAATTGCCAGTGTGCGGCGTGATGAGGCCCAGTCGCCCACAGGTTTCGGCCACATCCCAATATCGCGCCGGTCCGCCGGAGGAGGCATCGCTCGGTGTCAGCGTCCAACGCTTCGACAGACCTGCGTGAACTGCATCGAGGGGCAGGTACTGGTCCAGTCGTTCCTCCTCCACATCGCCCAGCGGCATCACTTCGATCAGCGTCACATCGTGGCCCTGCCCGTGCGCCCACGCGATGAGATCGGGCAATTCGTCCTCATTCTCACCCCTCAGCGCGACCGCATTCAGTTTGACCTTCAGCCCCGCCGCCTTGGCCGCCGCGATTCCTTCGAGCACTTGTGGCAGCGCATCGCGCCGCGTCAGCCGCGCAAACCGCGCGCGATCCAGCGTATCGAGCGAGATGTTGACGCGGCCCACCCCGGCGCTCGCCAGATCGTCGGCATACCGCGCCAGTTGCGTTGCGTTGGTGGTGAGCGTGAGTTCGTCCAGCCCCTGACCCCCGCGCGCGACCAGATGCCGCCCCAACGCGCGAAACAGGTCGATGATGTCGCGCCGCACCAGTGGTTCGCCCCCGGTAATGCGAATCTTTGTCACCCCGCGCGCGATGAAAGCGGTCGCCAGATCGTACAACTCCTCCAACGTCAGCACGTCGCTGCGGGGGAGAAAGGTCATGCGTTCGGGCATGCAATAGGTGCAGCGCAGATCGCAGCGATCCGTCACCGACAGGCGCAAATAGGTTATGCGGCGCTGGAAGGCATCGACCAGCGGCGACCCCTGATCGACCCTGATCATGTCGCGTGCGCGCAGGGTGTCGGGACGCCTCAGTTCAGTCATGGACCTGAACATAGTGTCCAGTGACGCCTGGCGCATCCTGTAAATACGCCAGCACCGTATCCAGCGCCGCACCGTCGCGCCCGCCCGCAATGTTGACGCGCCGGGGCGCATATTCGCGCGCCAGATCGCCGGCCAGCGCGCGCCGCCATGCGTCGTGCTCGGGGCCGGCGGGCGGAAGGCTGATGGCGAGCGCGCTCACGCCTGTTTCATCCATCATCGCGCGCACCTGTGGCAGGTGCTGCGTCACGAACAGCGCATGCGCATCGAGGCTGCCGGGCGGAAGGTCTTCAAAGGCAATCTTGCGTTGCATCCGGGCGCGCTATGCCGCGGGCCGTTCACGGTGAAGCGTGATGCCGATCTGCTCGTTCGCTTCGGCGATGGCCAGCTTCACGATCTTGACTGTGACCGCCTGCACGCGAACGTCCTGTACGAACAGCGTTTCGCAGATGTGATCCGCCACCGCTTCGATCAGCTTGAAATGCACACTGTCGGGGAGCCCGGCAGAGGCCGCATGTTTCAAATCCATATAGTTCTTGGACGCATCCAGCGGGGTTTCGGGATCATACCGGTCCGCCACATCATAGCGCGCCCGCACCGCTATGCGGAGCGGCTGGGGCTTGCCGGTTTCCTCCGAATAAATGCCGGTGAGGACATCGACTTCGAGATCGGCGACTTCGAGGATTAGCGAATCGGTCTGGTGCATTGCGTGTGTCATGGTCCGTTGTCGTTTAGCCGGGATTGCTCCACCGCGCGAAGATCGCGGTGGGCAAGAGCCGTTGGCCGAAAGTTTCGGGGTGCGGCTCCTCGCGCACGACAAGATCGCCGTGCTCGATGGTGCCGGGCAGGTGCCGCAGTTTTTCTTCGAGCAATCCGGCGAGCGCGACGCTGCTCATGCGGACGGCATAGACGGTGAGAAACAGAAATTGGCTCTGTGAATCCAGCAATTGCGCGCAATCGCCGATCAGATCGGGCAGGCCGGTTTCCAGCCGCCACGTCTCGTTCTTGGGGCCGCGCCCGAATTTGGGCGGGTCGAGGATGATCCCGTCATACCGCTTTCCCCGGCGTACCTCGCGCGCGGTAAACTTTGCCGCATCATCCACCAACCAGCGGATCGGGCGATCCTCCATTCCTGAAAGCGTCGCATTCTCGCGCGCCTTTGCGACCGATTTCTTCGACGCGTCGACATGCGTGACCTGACCATGCGGGCTCAGCGCCAATGTGCCGAGGCCGGTATAGCCGAACATGTTGAGCAGCTCGGCGTCCTCACGCCCGGCCAGCCGTGCGCGCATCCAGTCCCACACCGGGGCCATATCGGGGAAGAATTGCAGGTGGCGGAACGGGGTCGGCTCTGCGGTGAAGCGCACCTCATTCCACGCCAGTTCCCAACCGCCTTCGGGCATGGCCTGTTCCATTACCCAGCGTCCGCCGCCATCCTCGTCCGATCCGGAGATGAACTCGCCGCTTGCGGGCCATTGTGAAAGCCGCGGCTGCCACAGCGCCTGCGGTTCCGGGCGGATAAAGGCATACGGCCCGAACGCTTCGTATTTGCGCCCCGCCCCGCTATCTAGCAGGCGATAACCGTCCCACCCGGTGCATTCCATCAGGATTGGATCGCGGTTCAACTGAGCCATCAGGCGGCAGATGCGTCGGCTTTGCCCACTGCATGGTCCAGCACGAAATCGCGCGCGGCCTCGTAATCGCCGCCAATTTCCATGTAGTGCTCCTCGCGCCCGAACAGATCACCGACGCGCGCAGGCAGGCCGGGGCGTATGCCGATCGCGCGCTCGACTGCATCGGTGAACTTGGCCGGATGCGCGGTGGCGAGCGTGACCACAGGCGTGCCGCGCGGCACCACGCCGGCTTGCGCCAGCTCAATCGCGGCATGCAGGCCCACGGCGGTGTGTGGATCGATAACCTGCCCGCAATGGCGCTGCGCCCATTGCATCGCGCGAGTGGTGGCGTCCGGATCTGCGCTGGCGCTGGTGAACAAGGCGGCGGCGTTTTCGCGCTGACTGTTGGTGAGTTGCATCCCACGGGTGCTTTCAAACGCGGCCATCTGCGCCGCCAGGCCTGCGCCATCGCGCCCGCCGCAATCAAACAGCAACCGCTCGAAATTGGAGCTGACCTGAATATCCATCGACGGGGTGTGCGTGGGGGTCACCTCTCCGGCGGAATAGTCCCCGTCTCGCAGTGCGCGGTGGAGGATATCGTTAATGTTGGTGGCCACGATCAGCCGCTCCATCGGCAAGCCCATCTGCGCTGCGACATAGCCTGCGAACACATCACCGAAATTGCCCGTCGGCACGCTGAAAGCGGCCTTGCGATGGGGGCCGCCCAGTTGCAGCGCGGCGTAGAAATAATACACCACCTGCGCCATCAGCCGCGCCCAGTTGATCGAATTGACCGCGCCCAAATTGAGCAGCGTGTTGACGTCCCCATCACCGAACATACGTTTCACATGGCGC